>JBFIGS010000043.1:0-13647 GCA_041602195.1 Sediminicola sp.
ATCTCCACCATTTTCTTATGAAAGTTGGGTTCTGGGGATCATACCATAGTTTCCGGGAAGGCCTAAATAATTTTTTAAGGGTCAAGGCTTTTTCAGATTTCAATCGATCACAGGAAATGTCAACTAAAAATACATACGGGAATATACATAATGTTAGTTATCCATTCGTGTTGAAAATTTTATTTTTAGGTTGCGCAAAGATGAATATTTAGGTCTTTTTAAGTGGAGTATTCCTATCCGGTAACATCCAATTTAAGAGCTTTTCCATCCAGCCGACGAATGGGAGGAATAAAATTACGCCCAAGACATTGAACAATACGTGAGCATTGGCAATTTGGTTGCCTATATCCTGGGTACTGGAAATTAGCTGCACCAATTGTACGAATGGAATAAAGACAAGAAGACCTATTATTATGGTCAGCAGGTTGAACAAAAGATGGAATAGGCCTGCTTTGATTGCTTGCCGACTTCCCTTTATGGTGGCCAATAAGGTGTCGGCACATGTGCCAAGTTCTGTGCCAAACATAATGGCAATGCCTCTGGCTGCAGTAATCAGGTTTTGTTTTCCAAGGACAATGGCAATGGCTACCGTACCGCTGGAAGATTGAATGATCAAGGTTATCAGTCCTCCGATCAGGGTCCCCTGAATATAATTGTTGTTTATCCTTGTGATCCATTCCTTAAAGATGTCGCTATCTTCCAAGGAGCCCACGGATACACCCATGAGGTGCAATCCAAAAAACAACATTCCCGTATACAGTAGAATGTGACCTATACTCTTGGTCCTGGCCTTTTCTGCAAAAACTTCAAAAATTAAGCCTATAGCCAGTGGGATAACCGCATATTTCCCAATATCCATGGCTATGATCTGGCTGGATATGGTGGTCCCGATATTGGCACCCATGATGATACCGATCGCCTGTTTAAAAGTCAATACCTTCGAATTGATGAAAATAATGGTCAGAATTATGACTGCCGATGACGAATCCAGCGCAATGGTCAATACGGCGCCAATTAGAATGCCGGAAAAGATGTTTTTGGTATATTTTTGTATGGCAAACTCGGCCTTTTTGGTAAAAACGCCTCTCATCACCTCCGAGAGTTGGGTGATGGCAAAGAGGAACAATATGAGGCCCCCCAATAATAAAGGTGCTATTTCTTCCATTTAGGTTTAGAAGCTATGTAATCACAGGGCACATTCCATATGGTGCCATAGTTGAATTTGTATTTCTCTAAGGTATCAAAAACTTTATTAAATATTTGGGGAAGGGAAACCCTTGACAAATCGGAGAAATGTGAGGAAGGGGAAAAGGTAGAGTTAGGCCGTTAAAACAAAAAAAGCGACCCCGTTGCTGGAGTCGCTTTTAGTTAATATATGGTTTTGCCGTCTTTGTTCTTAAAACGGTATTCGAGATACGTATAAGCATCTCTTGGTTGTATTTTCACCCATTTCTTATGTTCCAAGAACCACTTGGCACGTATAGATGGGAAACCTTTGGTGAGGTAGGCTGCAATAAATGGGTGTATATTCAATATAATACCATTGTCACTCGCAGGTCCTTTCATCAATTTTTCTAGGTCTGAATTGATTTTATCGATCAAAACTATTGGGGCTTCCACTTCTTGCCCTGGGGCATTCGGATTTTCCTCACTGGTTTTAATGTTCATTTCGGGCCTAACCCGTTGTCTTGTAATTTGTATGAGTCCAAACTTGCTCGGGGGCAAGATTTTGTGTTTGGCGCGGTCATCTTTCATCTCATCCCTAAGGTGGTCAAAAAGTTTCCTTCTGTGGTCAGGTTTGGACATATCGATGAAATCTACAACGATAATTCCTCCCATATCCCGCAATCGCAATTGTCTTGCAATTTCAGACGCTGCCAACAAATTTACTTCCAGAGCCGTATCTTCTTGATTTTTTGCTTTGTTAGAACGGTTACCACTGTTAACATCCACAACGTGGAGGGCTTCGGTATGTTCTATAATCAAGTACGCGCCCTTACTCATGGAGGCGGTACGGCCAAAGGAGGTTTTAATTTGCCGATCTATTCCAAATTTTTCAAAAATTGGAACATTGGAATCGTACAACTTTACAATAGATTCTTTTTCTGGCGCAATTTCTTGCACGTAATCCTTTACTTCGGTATAAAGCGTTTCATCGTCTACATATATCCCCGTAAAGGAATCGTTGAAAACGTCCCTCAAGATGGAGGATGCGCGGTTCAACTCAACCAGGACTTTGGATGGATGTGGAGCTTTATACAATTTTTTGCACATTACTGTCCATTTGGTCAGTAAGTTCTGTAGATCTCGGTCCAGTTCGGCTACTTTTTTGCCTTCTGCAACTGTTCTGATTATAACACCAAATCCTTTGGGCTTTATGCTCTTAACGAGCCTTTTTAGCCTTTCTTTTTCTTCTTTGCTCTCAATTTTTTGTGAAACGGAGACACGGTCGGAAAATGGGACCATTACCAAATAACGTCCTGCCAATGAAAGCTCGGAACTTATTCTGGGTCCTTTTGTGGAAATGGGTTCTTTAACAATTTGCACTAATAAAGATTGGTTGGCTTTGATAACATCATTGATGCTACCATCCTTATCAATCTCTTTGTCAAATGGAAAGTCTTTCAGGGTAAAATCTTTCAATTTTCCCATACTCGCTTTTTTTACAAATTTCAACATTGTAGAAAGCTGTGGCCCTAAGTCGTGGTAATGTAGAAAGGCATCTTTCTCATAACCAACATTAACAAAGGCAGCATTTAATCCAGTAACCGGCTTACGTACTTTGGCGATCAAGATGTCGCCAACCGTAAAGTTGTTACTTTCTTCTTCTTTGTGAAGTTCTGTAAGTTTTCCATCCTTTAATAAGGCAAAATCGACGGCTTCGGGACTTGATCTTACGATCAGTTCTCTATTCACCTGAATCAATTTATACTCATCCCTTCTCGATATACATCGGGGTTGGGACGAATGGATTAAACATTAGTTGTAACAGGCTGTTAAAACCCGTCGAAATTCCGTTAAGGAATTTCTATGTCAATGAACTTAATAAAAAGAAAAAGTAGTTGTAAAACTACTTTTTCTTGTGTCGGTTAGCTCTCCTACGCTTCTTGCGTTTATGGGTTGCTACCTTATGTCTTTTTCTCTTTTTACCACTAGGCATAAAAATTTACTTTAGGGTTAATACTTTATTTAACTTGTACGTTGCTTTTAACTCCTTCAACAAAAACCTTTGCAGGCTTAAATGCAGGAATGTTGTGCGAAGGTATCTTAATGGTAGTGTTTTTGGAAATATTCCTACCAGTCTTTTCTGCTCTTGTTTTAATAATGAAACTACCAAAACCTCTTAAGTAAACATTGTCTCCATTTTCCAATGAAGTTTTTACCTCTTCCATAAAAGTTTCAACAGTAGCCTGTACATCTCCTTTTTCAATACCCAGTTTTTCTGAGATTCTCGTTACAATGTCTGCTTTCGTCATTTTGTATTATAGATTTTCTATGTGTTTTTTTCGGGTTGCAAATATATGAATTAAATTCAATCTTTTATCTTAAAGGACTTAATTTTAAGTCTATAAACCTTTACTTTTGTTCTTTAGTATTTTATAAATGTCTTTTTCCCAAAAAATTATCCATTGGTATTCGGCCAACAAACGGAGTTTGCCATGGAGAAACACCACAGATCCCTACAAGATTTGGCTATCGGAAATTATGTTGCAGCAGACCCGTGTAGCACAGGGAATGCCCTATTATGAAAGGTTTATAGAGCATTTTCCAACGGTTCATGACTTGGCCAATGCGTCTGAAGAGGAGGTATTAAAATTATGGCAGGGTCTTGGGTATTATTCAAGGGCAAGGAATTTACATGTCACCGCTAAATTAATCTCGGAAAAATACAACGGACAGTTTCCTGATAATTATAAAGGGTTGTTGGAACTAAAGGGCGTAGGTGATTATACTGCCAGCGCCATAGCTTCTTTCTGTTTCAAAGAGGCGCAACCCGTTGTTGATGGAAATGTTTACAGAGTGCTTTCCCGTTATTTTGGAATAGACCTACCTATTAATAGTACAGAGGGCATCAAATATTTTAAGGCTTTGGCCTTAAAGGTGATGGATGCCGATCAAATCGCAGATTATAACCAGGGAATCATGGAGTTTGGTGCTTTGCAGTGTGCGCCAAAGAATCCTTATTGTTTGCATTGTCCCTTAAACGATAGTTGTGTGGCATTACAGAAAGGAAAAATTGATGAACTCCCGGTGAAATTGAAAAAGACCAAGGTTAAGGAGCGCTATTTCAATTACCTTGTGGTTTTGGATAAGGAAGATTCTTTTGAGATAAGGCAAAGAAGGGGTAGGGGAATTTGGCAAAACCTTTATGAATTTCCATTGCTGGAAACGGAAAGGGAATATTCTTTGGAAGAAATAACCAATACCATGGATACTGTTTTGGAGCTGAAGGAAACTTCTGAGATCTATCAATTTAATGAAAAAACTATTGTCCATAAATTGTCCCACCAGCATTTGCACACTAAATTTTGGATCGTGAAAAGTGGGGAGAAACACAGTAATGGGGTTAGCCTTGAAGAGCTTAAGGAATATCCTGTACCAGTTTTAATAGCAGAGTTTATAAATACGTTTAAATTTTAGTATTTTTGATATAAGATTACAACTATGAGCGGTACATTAAATAAGGTGATGCTAATTGGGCATCTTGGAGATGAGGTTAAGATTCATTATTTTGAAGGGGGGAATTGTATTGCGCGTTTTCCTTTGGCAACCAATGAAACCTATACCAATAAACAGACCGGAGAAAAGGTGACCAATACAGATTGGCACAATGTGGTGGTGCGAAATAAGGCCGCCGAAATCTGTGAAAAGTACTTGAGCAAAGGAGATAAAATATATGTTGAAGGAAGATTGAAAAATCGTCAGTGGCAAGGAGAAGATGGAACTACGCGCTATACTACAGAAGTGCACGTACAGGAATTCACCTTTTTGACCACTAAAAATGAAAGTTCATCCAATGCGCCATCTGGAGCTCCGTCGTCCGGACCTTCCAAAACAAGCGCACCGGCATCGAACGCTCCAAAAGCAACGCCGCCATCAATTGCGCCAGAAGAGGATGATGATTTACCTTTCTAAAATAACCTTATACTAAATTTTGACTGTTGGATCCAGACCCCTTTAGTTTACTACTGAATTTTATCGAATTGAATAGTGCTATTGCACTTCAGGTTATTGTACTCATAGCGTTGCTGATCAGTTCCGCTATGATTTCAGGCGCAGAAGTAGCCTTATTTGGACTTTCCCCTACCGATATCAACGATGTCATGGAGCAAAAGACCACAAAAGGCAATATTCTGGTGAAATTATTGGAGCGCCCCAAAAAGTTATTGGCGACTATACTTATAGCCAACAATACCATTAACATCGGGATTGTTTTGTTGTTCAGCAATATGGGGGATGTCCTGTTTGCCAATATTACCTATATGTGGTTGGGTATAATTTCTGTGCGCTTTTTATTGGAAGTTGTGGTAGTAACATTCCTTATTTTAATGTTTGGGGAAATATTACCAAAAATTTATGCCAATAGGAACAGAAAAACCTTTTCCATTAGCATGACCTACCCTTTAAAGGTATTGGATTTTCTTTTGACCCCTTTGAGTATGCCCATGAGATCGGCAACAATATTCTTGCACCGTAGATTGGGGAAACAGAAATCCAATTTAAGTGTAGACCACTTATCACAGGCTTTGGAGCTTACTTCGGAAGGTGATACCACTAAAGAGGAACAAAAGATCCTGCAGGGAATTGTCTCTTTTGGGAATACAGATACCAAGCAGGTTATGTTGCCAAGGATAGATATTTTTGCCATTAATGTGGATATGAAGTTTTTGGAGGTTTTGGAAGAGATCAAAAAGAATGGTTATTCTAGGGTGCCAGTTTACGAAGAGAATATTGATAATGTAAAAGGGGTACTTTATGTCAAGGACCTTTTGCCCTATATAGATCGTAAAATGTTTAATTGGTCCACCTTGGTACGGGAACCCTATTTTGTTCCTGAAAACAAGAAGTTGGACGACCTATTGATGGAGTTCCAAGAAAAGAAAAATCATTTGGCCATCGTGGTTGATGAATATGGTGGAACTTCTGGAATAGTGACCCTTGAGGATATTATAGAAGAAATTGTTGGAGATATCATAGATGAGTTTGATGATGAGGACTTGGTTTTTTCAAAACTGGACGACTTTAATTACGTTTTTGATGGTAAAACGGCCTTAAAGGATTTCTACCGGGTTGCCAAAATTGAGGATGAACATGATTTTGAGGAGCGCAAAGGGGAATCTGAAACCATAGCTGGTTTTGTATTGGAGATAGCTGGCAGTTTCCCAAAAAGAGGAGAAAAGATTCTTTTTAAGGGGTATACCTTTATAGTGGAAAGCCTGGACAAAAAGAGATTGAGACAAATAAAAATATCCTTGCCACATGACTTTTAAACCTATTTTCTTGGTCGTTTTTCTAATCTCCCTCATGGGATGTAAGGAAGAGGTGCTTCCCAAGCCCAAGGCAATGCTGCGCTTGGAGTATCCTGAAATGGCAACTAAGAAATTAGAAGTGGATTGTGCCTACGCTTTTGAATATAATGCACTGGCCAATTTGAAATTGAAAAAGGATTGTGCCCTGACGTTGGATTATCCTGAGATGAAAGGTGCCCTCTTTATCAGCTATAAAAATGTGGATGGGAATTTATCCAATTTAATGTCAGATGCCCAAAAATTCTCCTATGAACACGTGGCCAAAGCGGATAACATATTGGAGCAGCCTTTTGTCAATGAAGCAGACAAGGTATATGGGATGTATTATGAGGTTAAGGGCAATGCCGCCTCCCAATCCCAATTTTATCTAACGGACAGCATTTCACATTTTGTTACGGGTTCGCTTTATTTTTATACCAAGCCCAACTATGATTCTATTTTACCGGCTGCAGTCCATTTACAGAAGGATATACGTCATATTATGGAAACCATGAGGTGGAGAGATTAAATATAAAAAAGAAGGCCAATTGGCCTCCTTTTTTATAGATATGTTCTACTGCTTATTTTCCAATAGTTTTTCTGCTCTTTCAATGCTGCCGTTTATTTTTTCTTTGAGCACCTTCACTTTGTCCTCCTCTTCATTGAGCCATAGTTGTTTTTGCTCGGTAAGCTCTTTGCCTTTCATGATCTCCTCATAGTCAAAACGGTCGCCCAAGTCTTTCATCCAATCCATCATGGCCTTATTGGCTTCTTGCAGGTCTATTTTTGCCTCTTTGTATAACTGCCCGGTCTCTGTGGAGTCTTCCAAATTGTTCAATTCCCCTACCAAACGTCCAATTTTGCCCATTTTTGGCATTAGTTCATCATGTACCGCCATGACCTCTTTCATCTGGATGTTATTATTAGGTTCTTTCTTTTCTTCTTTACAGCCTAGGAATACAAGACTAAGGACAAAAGCTATTACAACCGCAGATACTCTCATTGGATATGTTTTTATGTATCACAAAATTAATATTTCGTACTCGAATCCTCACTCCATAGACATCGTTTTTTAATGGGGAATGTCACAATTATGTCTGCTAAAATAAAATTGTAGTGGTATTGAAACATTATTTGGTATAATAGTCCAATTTTGCATTCAAATTTTAGAGCATGAGCGAACAGACCAGAAAATGGTTTTATTTGATCCTCTTATCCCTGATCTGGGGATCTTCTTTTATTCTTATAAAAAAGGCCTTGGTGGGGTTAAGTCCTGTGCAGGTAGGGGGGTTACGGATTGTATTTGCAGGAAGCTTCTTATTGCTCATCGGATTTAAAAGTTTAAGGTCGATTACAGTTGCCGAATGGAAATGGATAACGGCAGCTGGATTTTTGAGCTCTTTCTTTCCTCCATTTTTATTTGCATTTGCCCAAACAGAAATAGATAGTGGGGTAACGGCAATTTTCAACTCGTTGGTACCCTTGAACACTGCCTTAATAGGAACTCTTTTATTCGGGGCTATCATTACCAAAAAGCAGATACTGGGAATTTTTGTGGGGCTGTTGGGAACGGTGGCTTTAATTGCTGCCGGAATGGAGTTTAGTCCTAATCAGAATTATTGGTATGCCATCTTTATTTTGTTGTCCGCCATGGGATATGCATTTAATATCAATATCATAAAAAAGCATCTTTCACATTTAAGTCCGTTGGCGGTCACTACAGGGAGCTTTGCCATGGTCATTGTCCCCGCCTTTATTATATTGGCATATTCAGGATTTTTTACTGAGGTATGGTCTAATGAAGCCATGCACATGCCTATGGCCTATATCTTTGTTTTGGGCATTGTGGGAACGGCAATAGCCAATTTGTTCTTCAATAAATTGATACGGGTTGCCAGTCCTGTTTTTGCAGCCTCGGTGACCTATGTGCTTCCTTTGGTGGCTGTCTTATGGGGGGTTTGGGACGGGGAGAAACTCAATGCCTATCAATTGATCGGTGCCTTGATTATTTTACTGGGCGTGTGGATGGTGAACAAAAAAAGAAAAGCATCCAAAACTGTATAAACAGTATTGGATGCTTTTCATAAAAATGAAGTGACAGTTATTGAAAATCGGCAGGAGTTACCCCCTCGTTTACCTTAATGTCCTTAACTTTAAAATCGATCTTTTGAGGCCCCATACTTTGGATCAATGAGAATGGGAAAAGTATTCCTGATACTTCTTTGTAATCTCCATACCCAAAAGTAGTGCTCATGGTTTGTCCTTGTGCTTCTACAGTTACAGCATCCTGTATTTTTAGACCGGTCTCCATACTGTAAAAGGAGGTTTTCTCCTCGGATACCTTTACTTTGTAGGCTTTTTGACCGTCTACCATTTCAATGCCTTCTAAGGAAGCATCACCATTTATGTAGTCCATCTCAGGAAATGGGGACGATTCAGCTTTTAACTTTTGAAGCTCTTCCTCTCCCAATTCTTTGCGTTGCCCCTGCATCACCATATATCCTTTATCGCCGTCGATGACCTGCTTGCTCATAGAATTACCCATGACCTTTACATCTTGCATAAATTGGTCCTTCGATGTTTTCTTCATCTCAAGATCTAGTTTCATGCCCTGCATTTCTGCCTCGGCAACCATGGCAAATGATTGGACACCTTCCAATTTAGATTTACCTCCAATGGCTTCCATATAAGATTCAAGAACGGTTTTTACCGTGGTTCCTTCCGGAATGGCTACTTCATATTTAGGCTTCTCTACCTTGTTGATCTCCTTGTCGAAATAATGAACTGGAATTTTTTTCCCATTAAAAGTTACCTGCTCCAACTTATCAAGTACTTCACTTCCTTTTCCGGCAACTACAACTCTTGCATTTTCCGTGCTAAAATATTTTTTGGCAGCAGCCTGTACCTCTTCAATGGTAATGGCATTGATACGCTCCAAATACGTTTTGTAAAAGTCTTTAGGGAGTCCCTCGGTTTCAATGTTCAAGGCGTAACCTGCTATGGTCTCGGGTCTTTCCAGGGCCATAATGAAATTACCAATGTATTTTTCTTTGGTATTGGCAAGTTCCTCTGTAGTTACAGGCTCTTTTATGATTCTATCTATTTCTTTAAGAAGTTCCACTACCGAACTGTCCGTAACGGCATTACGAACGCTCGCTGTGGCCATAAATCTCGAAGGGGCATATTTGTCATTGCCTATTCTGGAATAGGATCCGTAGGTATAGCCTTTATCTTCCCTAAGGTTAAGAAACAGACGACCTTCACCACCCCCGCCTAAAATCTGGTTGGACACCAGTGCGGCCAGGTAATCGGGACTGCTCATTTTAAGTTCTACCAAATTCTCAACGGCAATTTCTGATTGAACTGCGTTGGGAACATCCACAAAATTAATTTGGGTGTATAGGGCATTCTGAGGTTTTGTGAATTCAAAGGAAGGGGGTGTGGCCTTTGTCCAAGGCGTGAAATTTTTCTTGACCAATTTCTCAACTTCCTTAGGGGTTACATCACCAATGATAATAAGATAGGCATTTGCAGGTACAAAATAGCTGCTATAAAATTGCTTTACATCTGCTAGGGTCACATTATTGACAGTTTCCTCAGTTGTAAATTCGCCATAAGGGTGTTTCTTGCCATATACAAGAGCGGCCTGCGCCCTGCTTGCAATGGCGGCTACATCCTTTTCTTGGGTCTTTAAGCTTGTTATCAATTTCTCTTTTTCCTTGTCAAATTCTTCCTGTGTAAAGTTTGGATGTATCGCGGCATCGGCCATTAACTCCAATATTCTAGGAAAATATTTGGATAAGGAACTCGCAAAGGCGCTTTGCGATCCAAAATTGATACGTGCCCCTAAAAAGTCGACCTCCTCATTAAAGGCATCCTTGGGGATACTTGTAGAGCCATTGCCCAAAAGGCTGGAAACAAAAGAGCGTACTCCGGCTTTGTTTCCTTCCGCAATTGGTGGGTTGTCTATCTGTAATTGAATGGTTACCCGTGGTAGTTTATGATTTTCCACTACCAAAACTTTTAGGCCATTTTTAAGCTCAAAGCGCTGGGGTTCCAATAAGTTTATTTCAGGTGATGGTCCCGGTTCGGGCATTTTTGTTCTATCGACCTGTGCATACGTGGTTAGGGCCATGAATGCCAAAACCAGGGTTGTAACTATTTTTTTCATCTCTATTTAATTTGCTGGTTTTTCTTCAGGTAGGTAATCGATAACCACACGTTGGTTGGGATTTAAATATTTATTGGCCACAGCCCTCATTTCTTCCCTTGTGATAGATCTGTAAATTTCAATTTCCTTGTTGATCAAGGAAGTGTCTCCATATAAAAGGTAATTGGTAGCCAATGACCCTGCAATTCCTTCCACGCTGGAGTTGGAATTCACAAAATTATTTTCAAACTTATTCTGTAGCTTTTGATAATCCTTTTCGGAAATCAAATCGGTTCTCACTTTGGCAATCTCCTCTTCTGCTTCAGAGACCAAAACATCTAAACTGGTATCGCCCACGGGAAGCCCAAAAATAAGGTACATGCCATAATCTTCTTGTCCAATATTGAAGGCTCCGATCTGTAGTGCCTGTTTTTGCTCGTCTACCATTTTCTTATACAGTTTGGAACTCTTGCCATCACTCAGGTAGGAAGATATCATATCCAAAACATAGGCATCACGTTCCTTAAAGCCAGGTGTTCTATAGGCTACAATGGTCGCTGGGATCTGTATGTTTGGATCGTAGGTTACAGTTTCTACTTCGGAGGTAATTGGGTCTTCCAATGGGTAGTTTCTTGTAACCGTAGCTCCTTTTGGAATGGGGGCAAAATAATCCTGGATCATTTTTTTGGTCTCCCCGATATTAATGTCTCCAGCCACAACCAATACTGCATTGTTGGGAACGTAATATTTTTTGTTGTAAGCGATCACGTCTTCCAAGGTTGCAGCATCAAGATCCTCCATATAGCCTATGTTCGGATCCTTATAGGGGTGCTTCTTAAAAAGACTCTTTCCCACTACAGGTAGTATTTGACCATAAGGGGAATTGTCATATCGCAATCTTTTTTCTTCTTTCACCACCTCATTCTGGGTGTCTATTCCTTTTTGGTCGATAACAGGGTGCAGCATTCTCTCAGATTCCAGCCAAAGCCCCAATTTCAGGTTGTTGGATGGGAAAACTTCATAATAATAGGTTCTGTCCTGAGAGGTGTTGGCATTGTTCCTTCCACCGTTGGAAGATACTATTTCGAACCATTTACCTCTTTCTATATTTTTCGTTCCCTCAAATAATAGATGTTCAAAAAAATGTGCAAATCCTGTTCTTCCTTCTGTTCTGTCCTTGCCTCCCACATGGTACATTACGGATGTTGTCACCAAAGGCGCTGTGTTGTCCTGGTGCAAAATAACATGGAGGCCATTGTCCAGGTCGTATTCCTCATAAGCCACCTCTTGGGCTCCTATTTGTGTTGCCAAGAGCAACATACAAACAGCTACTAAAAATTTTCCTATCATTGTAATTGGTGTTTAATTCTCAATTTTAACTTATTAGTAGCAAATTAAAGAATTTGTTACAATACTGATGATTATTTTCTGCATATTTTTCGATAAAGTGTTAATTCTTTATTCAGTTTTATTGGAAGAAATCACGAATATTCTGTAACTTGATACTCTAAACCAAAATAATTAGCATATGATGCGTTTTGCTCTTCCTATAAGATTTGGAATTGCCACTAGTGGTTCCCTGATTGCGTACTTTTTAATTTTGTCGCTTTTTGGTCTGCACACAAATGTTTTTTACAGTCTTTTTAACGGGGTAATTACTGGCTTTGGGATTTATGAGGCCATAAAGTATCTGCGTTTACAGGACGGTAAAGCATTTAACTATACAAAAGGGTTTAGTGCGGGAATCGTTACTGGATTTATTGCCACCATTATTTTTACAATATTTTTTGCTTTTTACGCCACTGAAGTAGATACTGGATTTTTGGCAGAACTTTCCAAAGTTTGGTTTAAGGATTATAAGACAGAAGGGGGAATCGTATTCTTTACGGTGGCCATTATGGGGTTTTCAACCTCATTGGTTTTAACCTTGGCTTTTATGCAATTGTTTAAAACAGCAAGAAAAGATTAAAAATCAATCGTATTAAATTCAAAAAAACACTTGTGAGTTAGCAATTTAGCAGTATATTTGCACCCGCCTATACAAAATAGGCAATCTTTGAAATTAATAAATAATATACACGCTATGTACGCAATTGTAGAGATAGCAGGGCAGCAATTTAAAGTTGCGAAAGACCAAAAAGTGTATGTTCACCGCTTGCAAGACGAAGAAGGTAGCAAAGTTACTTTTGATAACGTTCTTTTGTTGGAAGATGGTAAGGACATCACAATTGGCGCCCCAGCTATAGACGGAGCCGCTGTTGAGGCGAAAGTCGTTAAGCACCTTAAAGGTGACAAAGTAATCGTTTTTCATAAGAAAAGACGTAAGGGTTACAAAAAGAAAAACGGTCACCGTCAGTATTTGACAGAGATCAGAATTGAAAGCATTGTTGCTTCAGGCGCTACAAAAGTGGCTAAGAAAGAAGTTGCAAAGAAAGAGGCTCCTAAAAAGGAAGCTCCTAAAAAAGAAGCTAAACCAGCTGCTGCAGCTCCAAAAAAAGCCGCTACTCCATCTGAAGACTTGAGCAAGCATACTGTTGCTGAGTTGAAAGAAATGGCAAAAGCAAAAGGTATCGAAGGGATTTCTTCTATGAAAAAATCCGATTTGATTGAAGCTTTAAGTAAATAGTTAAGAATTAAAACAAAATATCATGGCACATAAGAAAGGTGTTGGTAGTTCCAAAAACGGTAGGGAATCAGAATCAAAACGTTTAGGCGTGAAGATTTTTGGTGGACAAGCTGCTATTGCTGGAAATATCATCGTAAGACAACGTGGTACAAGACACAATCCTGGTGAAAATGTTTATGCCGGGAAAGATCACACCCTACACGCTAGAGTAGATGGTCTTGTAAAATTTGAAAAGAAAGCAGGAGGTAAATCCTTTGTTTCTATTGATCCTTTCGAGGCATAAGGAACGGCGCTTTTAAAATTTAAAACCCTCTTTGGAAACAAGGAGGGTTTTTTTGTTTCAAATTATTGATTTGAGTCCG
>JBFIGS010000044.1:0-13100 GCA_041602195.1 Sediminicola sp.
AGCCATTGCCCAGACAATTTGTGGCAACCCCACACCTTATAATCCTGGACATTGGTTCAATTCTGCCAAATTTTTGGATATTGAATATCAAACTTATGGGTGGGTATTTAGTGAGCGAAATAGAAAACCTTATGAGGAACATTTCCATTGGAGGCATGTAGATGAAAAGATATGTGTTACTATTTCCTTTCATAAAGAGACCAAAGAATTTTTGGGCATTAATACGTTTGGCATTAGAATGAGACACGAAATAGTGGACAGATGGTTAACAGAAGGCAAATCTGTTGAACACGTCATGGCCCACTTAAGCGATGCTAATTTTGATCCTGAGTTCTATGCCACCTATGAAGCTTCTATCATAGCTAAATACAATGAACAGTTTAATACGTCCATTGGTTTAAAAAAGAAAAGTTTAAAAAGAATATTTTTCAACGCATAACCTATTTCCCTCATGAGTACGTACGACAAAAACATGGCCTTGACAGGCACACCTCCAAAAGCCTTGACCCTGGGCCAAAAAATAGCAACATTAATGGGAATGGGCGGACTTACTATCCTGGTACTGGCCATATTCAATGTAAATTTTCCTCATAAAGCACTTTGGCTGACCACATCCCTATTGGCCATTTTTATTGGGGTGGTTTGGTTTGCCGCGGCGGCATATGCCCATACCCACAAGGGAATAAAAAATGATGGGGTCTGGTTTAAATCCATATCCAGTAGAGGCCATTGGGCCTGGATGGCCGGTATTGCCCTTACAGCTTTTTATATCATCCTCTATTTCTATCCCCAATATCTAGGTTTGCAAAAATCTGGCGACAATACTGGGGTTATCGCTTTTTTTGATCCGTTGAGCAAACTCCTCAGTGGTAATCCTGCCAGTCAATGGTTTGTATATGGCACACTTTATACTGTGGCTATTTTGGCTTTTGGCATTAAGTTTATTTGGAAATACAGACACAATAGGTATGAAATGATACGAACTTCCAGTGTTATGTTCTTTCAAACTGCCTTCGCCTTTCTGATTCCTGAATTTATGTCCAGACTGAACAGCGAATCATTTTCCCTTCCTTATTATGACCTAAAAAACATATGGCCCCTTAACTATTATAATTTTGAGCGTTACCGTGTCAATAGCATGATCGATGCCGGAGATATAGGATTGGCCATGCTTATCTTTGGGATCCTATCCATCTTTGTCATTACCCCAATTCTCACCTACAAATATGGAAAACGTTGGTATTGTTCATGGGTCTGTGGATGTGGAGGCCTTGCCGAAACGGCTGGGGATTCCTTTAGACAATTGAGCGACAAAACACAAAAAGCCTGGAAAATAGAGCGGTGGGTGGTACACAGTGTGGTTGTATTTGTAACCTTAATGACAACAGCAGTGATTTACTCTTACCTGGGAAATGACAGCAGCAAATATTGGTTGACAAAAAACACCTTTTTACTTGGGGTAGCGGGTATTTTGACCCTTGTATTCGCATGGGTAATGCTTTTTAAAAGAAAGGAACTTCAAAAAGATGCCCGCTATGGTGCCATTGGCTATTTTACCATTATAGCAGCACTAATAGGCTTCCATTACCTAAGTGGGGAAGGGAACGTTTTTCTCTTTAAATCGGAAACCTTAAGAACAACCTATGGATTTTTGATAGGCAGTATCTTCTCTGGTGTAATTGGAACTGGGTTCTACCCAATTTTTGGCAATAGGGTGTGGTGTAGGTTTGGTTGCCCCTTGGCAGCTATCCTTGGGTTCCAGCAACGTCTATTTTCCAGATTCAGGATCACCACCAACGGCGGACAATGTATTTCTTGTGGCAATTGCTCTACCTATTGTGAAATGGGAATAGATGTTAGGGCATATGCACAAAAAGGAGAAAACATAGTGAGGTCTAGTTGTGTAGGTTGTGGGATTTGCTCTGCTGTTTGTCCACGTGGGGTATTAAAATTGGAAAATGGACCTGAAAAAGGCCGTATCAATCCTACAGAAATTCTTTTGGGGAACGATGTAAACCTTATGGATTTGGTGAATCAGAAATAATAAAAAACATTATAATTTTTTGTATTGTGATTGCAGACAAGTTATCTACTTTTGTCCGCTTTTTAATAATGAGTAAAGCCATTTGGATTACATAAAGTAGGGAACTGAATCAGTAATAGAAAGGAAGGACAGGTTACCGTCCAAAACAAGTATAATGAAAGACATCATAGTAATTATTCCAGCTTTTAATGAAGAAGATTCTATTGCGAAAGTAATTCAAGAAATACCTCAATATATATCGGAAATAATTGTCGTGAACAATAATTCCACTGACCAAACCGCCATAAACGCCGAGAAGGCAGGGGCCACTGTACTTCATGAAAACAGAAGGGGATATGGGTACGCTTGTCTATGTGGAATGGATTACATAGCCAAAAGATCCAAAACACCTGATATTATCGTATTTATCGACGGTGACTATTCCGATTACCCGGAAGAAATTACCAAAGTAGTTGAACCCATTATAGAAAGGAACATAGACTTTGTCATTGGGGCGCGTGTAAAGGAGCTGAGGGAGCAAGGTTCCATGACACCGCAACAGATTTTCGGCAATAATCTGGCAACTTTTCTAATGAAAATGCTCTTTAAGGCAAAATATACAGATTTAGGCCCCTTCAGAGCCATAAAATATGACCGGTTATTGGCACTGGATATGGAGGACAAGACCTATGGCTGGACTGTAGAAATGCAACTAAAAGCGTTACGTAAGAAACTTACATACACCGAAGTAGCGGTTCGTTACAAAAAAAGAATTGGGGTATCAAAAGTATCAGGTACGGTAAAAGGTAGTATATTTGCAGGCATAAAAATCCTAGGCTGGATTTTTAAATATAGTTTAAAATAAAAATCAACTTAATCACACTTTTCTTTATCATTTAAAATGGGACTAACCATCACTTACATTATCATTGCAATCTACAGTATTGCGCTAGTATTAATCTTCTTTTACAGTTTGGCTCAATTAAACCTTCTTGTAAATTATCTTTGGTATAAAAGACAGAACCAAGAAGCCCCTAAATACAATCTTCTTGATCCAAAAGAAATTCCCTTTGTCACCATTCAATTGCCTATTTACAATGAAGAATATGTTGTAGAGAGATTGTTGGAGAATATTGCAAAAATTGAATACCCATCAAGCAAACTTGAAATACAGGTTCTTGACGATTCTACAGATGATTCTGTAAACGATACTGCGAGAAGAATTGCTGCTCTTCAGGAAACTGGATTGGACATCACACATATAAGAAGAGAAAACAGATCTGGCTATAAGGCCGGAGCATTGAAAGAAGGTCTTAAAATTGCCAAAGGTGAATTTATCGCAATTTTTGATGCCGACTTTTTACCAGATGCCGATTGGTTGAAAAAAACCGTAATATATTTCAAAGACCAAGAAATTGGCGTGGTACAGACCCGTTGGGGACATATCAACAGAGATTACTCCACTTTGACTAAAATCCAAGCCTTTGCATTGGATGCCCACTTTACGTTGGAACAAGTAGGAAGAAACGCAAAAGGACACTTCATCAACTTTAATGGTACTGCAGGGATCTGGCGTAAGGAATGTATCCTCGATGCCGGTAACTGGGAAGGTGATACCTTAACTGAAGATTTGGACTTGAGCTATAGGGCCCAATTGAAAAACTGGAAGTTTAAATATTTGGAAGATGTGGAAACTCCTGCAGAACTTCCTGTAGTGATCAGTGCAGCTCGTTCCCAACAATTTCGTTGGAACAAGGGTGGTGCGGAAAACTTTAGAAAAACTGTATTGAGCGTTGTAACCTCTAGGAACATTTCTTTTAAGACCAAATTCCATGGGGTGATGCATTTGTTGAACAGTTCCATGTTTTTATGTGTGTTCATCGTAGCATTTTTGAGTATACCAATGTTGTATATCAAAAATATGTACGGGCACTTGGGATGGATTTTTGAGGTGACAAGTTTCTTTGTAGTAAGTACCATCATTTTATTTGTCTGCTATTGGTTTACCTATAAGAGCATACAGGGCAGTAGTTTTGATAGTTTTGTGGACTATATAAAAATATTCTTCACCTTCTTCTCGGTAGCTTTAGGTTTTTCTTTGCACAATTCCATGGCAGTCTTGGAAGGGCATATGGGAAAAAGAAGTGAATTTGTAAGAACGCCAAAATTCAACATTAACAACCTTACAGATAGTTGGAAAGGAAATAAATACTTGGCTAAAAAATTATCCCCAAACATGATATTGGAAGCTTTGTTGATGATTTATTTCTTGTTTGGCATGTACAGCGCCATTCCTTTGAACGATTTTGGATTGTTCCCATTCCATTTTATGTTGTTCCTAGGTTTCGGATTTGTATTCTTCAACTCACTTACTGCTAAAGCATAAGTATGTCCTCCAATTGGAAACTTCATAAATTTCCAATCCTTATGGTGCTTATCAGCATCGGATTATATGGGAGTTTTGCTTATGACCTGGACCGGTCAAATTTTATAAAACTAATAACCCTATCCCTAGGGTTATTTTTTTTGTGTTATAAAATCATACAATTTGAGAAGTGGAATTTTAAATTTCTTCTTGTTGCCGGCGTTCTCTTTCGATTGGTCTTTTTGATGCTCTCGCCTAATCTCTCCCAAGATTTCTTTCGCTTTATATGGGATGGGGAATTGGTCAGACAGGGCTTCAACCCCTATTTGTTTACACCAAACGAACTAATGGCACAAGGGAATCTAGTCATTGCCAATGCCCAGGAATTACATATGGGAATGGGAGAGTTGAGCGCCAAACATTTTTCCAATTACCCCCCTCTTAACCAACTTCTTTTTGCACTTGGCGCTGCATTGGGCGGAAAGTCTATCCTTGGCAGCATCATGGTGATGCGAGCCATAATAATATGTGCTGATCTGGGTATTCTATACTTTGGAATAAAGTTATTGAAGCATCTCAATAGATCTTCCTACCTGATTTTCTGGTATTTTTTAAATCCATTGGTCATTATAGAACTTACAGGCAACCTTCATTTTGAAGGAGTCATGTTATTTTTCTTTATGGTTGCCATTTATTTTACGGCAAAGAAAAAATGGCAATGGGGCGGAGTATTTTATGCTTTTGCTATTTTAACGAAACTTGTTCCCCTTATCTTCCTGCCCCTGTTCTTAAAACATTACGGCATAAAAAAAAGTTTAATCTTTTATTCCATCATTGGGAGTACCATACTTGTATTTACGATTCCATTTTTCACCTTGGACTTCATCGCCCATTACTCCGCAACCATAGGGCTTTGGTTCTCCAATTTTGAATTTAACGCAAGTAGTTATAACATCATTAAATACATTGGTTTACAATTGGATGTCCCTGCTTATGAAATGATAAAGGTCTTTGGAAAAGTCATTCCCTTTATAATTATAACTTTGGTCCTTGTTTTTACTTTTTTACGCAACAATAAAAACACATCCGGTCTGATTGTTTCTATGTTATGGATTCTAAGTTGCTATTACTTTTTGGCCACAACGGTCCATCCATGGTACATCATCTTTTTGGTCATTTTGGCGATTTTTACGGAATTTAGGTTTCCCCTAGTTTGGTCCTTTACCGTCATCTTGAGCTATTGGGCCTATTCCAACACCCAATTTCAGGAGAACCTTTTGATTCTCAGCATTGAATATATCCTAGTATATGGTTTCTTAATCTATGAATTGATTGCCCTAAATAACAAAAACCTGTTATTTTGTAAAAATTAATCATGTTTTGCCCCTAATTCATTTTAATTGGTACATTTGTTTTGTAATGAATGTAACAACACATATACTTTTTCATAATCGGGCTTCTTTTCCCGCTTATTCATTTACGCCTACACGTCGTCGCCCGTAAGGGTGCACTTCTATCATGGAAATAGGTGAGTCCATTTCCAACTCTCGAAAAAAATCATTATTTTATTTAATCCTAAAGCAACATTCAATGAAGATTGTTATTGCTAATGAATCATATTTTAAATATTCCCAGATTATCTGTGATACCATAGAGGAGTCCGCCAAAGTGCGCGGCACTGGTATTGCAAAACGAACTACGGAATATATTGAGAAGAGGTTGAAAAATGGCAATGCCGTTTTAGCCTTGGACGGGGACAAATTTGCCGGCTTCTGCTATATAGAAGTATGGGGCCATGAAAAATTTGTCGCTAATTCAGGATTAATCGTGCATCCAGATTACAGAGGACAAGGCCTTGCCAAACAGATCAAGAAAGCCGTTTTTGAACTTTCAAGAAAAAAGTTTCCGGAGGCAAAAATATTCGGTATTACCACTGGGTTGGCCGTAATGAAAATGAATTACGAGCTCGGCTATAAGCCCGTTACCTTTTCTGAACTTACCGATGATCCGGAATTTTGGAAGGGCTGCCAAACCTGCAAGAATTTTGATATTCTCACCAGGACTGAAACAAAAATGTGCTTGTGTACGGGCATGTTATATGATCCGCACGCCAAGAAAAAGGTCGAGGACAGCAATTTGAATACAAAAGCATTTACAAGATTAAAAAGCATCAAGGAGCAATTGTTCCTTAAAAAGAAAGAAAAATGAAAAAATTAGTATTAGCCTATAGTGGTGGACTGGACACATCTTATTGTGCAAAATATCTATCCAAGGACAAAGGGTTTGAAGTACACGCGGTGAGCGTGAATACAGGAGGATTCTCACAAGAAGAAATAGCCAGTATCCAAGAAAAAGCATTACAATTAGGGGCATCAACCTATACCTCCATTGATGCGGTACAGACCTTTTATGATAAAGTAGTCAAATACTTGATCTTTGGCAATGTCCTAAAAAATAATACCTATCCCTTATCGGTAAGTGCTGAGCGTATTGTACAGGCCATAGAAATAGTGAACCATGCTAAAAAAGTTGGCGCAGCTTACATTGCCCATGGTAGTACTGGAGCAGGAAATGATCAGGTTAGATTTGATATGATATTTCAGATCATTGCCCCAGAAATTGAGATCATCACCCCCATCAGGGACAACAAGCTTTCGAGGGAAGCTGAAATAGCCTACCTTAAAGAAAATGGGGTGGATTATTCTTGGGAAAAAGCCAAATATTCCATCAATAGGGGCCTATGGGGCACTTCCGTAGGTGGCGAAGAGACTTTAACGTCACATTCGGCCCTACCTGATACGGCCTATCCCAGTCAGTTACAAGAAACAGAACCGACAGCTATTAAACTCACTTTTAAGAGAGGGGAACTTATAGCCATCAACGGCAAGGAGAACACTCCTGTGAATAATATTATTGCCTTGGACGCCTTGGCCTCTAAGTATGCCATTGGAAGGGACATCCACGTAGGGGATACCATCATAGGTATAAAAGGAAGAGTTGGGTTTGAAGCCCCTGCTTCCCTTATCATTATAAAAGCCCACCACTTGTTGGAAAAACATACTTTGAGCAAGTGGCAGCAATTCCAAAAAGAACAACAAGGAAATTTCTATGGAATGCTCCTACACGAAGGAAATTATTTGGATGAGGTCATGAGAAATATTGAGGTGTTCCTAACCGATACACAGAAGAATGTTTCTGGGGACGTGTTTGTTAGCCTTCACCCTTACCGTTTTCAACTCAATGGAATTGACTCCAAGCACGACCTGATGAATGCCTCTTTCGGGAGCTATGGGGAAATGAACAAAGGTTGGACCGCAGACGATGCAAAAGGGTTCATCAAAATACTTTCCAACGCCGGAAAAATATATAACCACGTCAACAATAGTTATGATTAAAGCAGGAATAATTGGAGGTTCAGGATATACAGGGGGGGAACTGATACGAATTCTACTAAACCATTCCAAGGTAAGTATAGATTTTATATACAGTACAACTAGATCAGGAAAAAAGGCATCCACAGCACATCCCGATCTATTGGGGGTAACGGATATAAAGTTTACAGGAGAGGTCAACTTAACGGTGGATGTGGTGTTTCTTTGTTTGGGTCATGGAAATTCCACTACCTTCTTAAATGACCATCAATTCTCGGACAATACAAAAATCATTGACCTGAGCAATGATTTTAGACTAAAGGCCGATGCCGCATTCAATTCCAAAGATTTTGTTTACGGTCTTCCGGAACTGAATAAAGAAGCTATTAAAAAGGCTAATTATATTGCCAATCCAGGATGTTTTGCAACCGCCATTCAATTGGCACTATTGCCTTTGGCAAAAGCTGGTGCCCTTGACAATCCTGTGCACATCAATGCTGTCACGGGCAGTACTGGCGCTGGAGTTGGCCTATCCACAACTTCCCATTTTAGTTGGAGGACCAACAATATTTCCTGGTACAAACCCTTCACCCACCAACATCTGGGAGAAATAAATGAAAGTTTACATTCCCTCCAATCCAATGCTGGGGAGCTATTCTTTTTGCCCAGTCGTGGTAATTTCACCCGCGGCATCTTTGCTACAGCCTACACTGACTATAACGGGTCTATAGACGATGCCAAAAGCCTATTTAAAGATTTTTATGCCGATGCTAAATTTACGCAAGTCTCAGACGAGGAGATTTGTCTGAAGCAAATAGTGAACACCAACCATTGCCATATCCATCTGCACAAGCACAACGGAGTGTTGTTGGTTACCTCTGCCATAGATAATTTATTAAAAGGTGCATCAGGGCAGGCCGTACAAAACATGAACCTGATGTTTAAGTTTGAGGAAACGGAAGGCCTACAGTTAAAAGCAGGAGTATTTTAAATTATTGATCGTTACCTTTTGTGAACAACAACGAATAAACCAAACAAAATGAAAATAGCCATAATTGGGGCGGGAAACTTGGGTTTGTCCATAGCCAAAGGATTATTGAATACAAATGACGGAATTGCCTCCATATACCTCACCAAAAGAGATATAAGCCCAATAAAAGCCCTGGAGTCCTATGGCAATGTCACCGTGACCACGGACAACATGGAAGCTCTGAAAAATTCGGACATTTTAATTTTTGCCGTGCAACCCGTGCATTTTGAAAACATTTTAAAACAGCTAAAAGACTATTTAGCGGACAACCATATCATTATTTCCACGATTACCGGATTTAGTATAGAACGAATAGAAAAAGTCATAGGCAAGAACAACAATATTATCCGAAGCATGCCCAATACGGCAATTTCAGTAGGCCAGTCCATGACCTGTATCTGCGCCAATGAAAAGGGTCAGGAAAAAATTGAACTGGCCAGGACAATTTTCAATAGAATGGGTCACTCTATGGTCATTCCAGAAAATCAAATGCAAGCAGCCACGGTCATTTGTGCCAGTGGGATAGCTTTTTGGATGCGTCTTATCAGGGCTACCACCCAAGGTGCCATTCAACTTGGATTTGATGCCAAAGAAGCACAGGAACTGGCTATGCATACCTGCAATGGGGCTGCCCAATTACTGATCGCCTCGGGCAACCATCCTGAAGAAGAAATTGATAGGGTGACTACCCCAAGAGGATGTACCATCCAAGGATTGAACGAGATGGAACACCAGGGATTGAGCTCTTCCCTCATTCAGGGCATCGTGGCCTCCTATGAAAAGATCAATCAAATTAAAAAAGAATAACAATGAACCTATTTGATGTATATCCATTATATAACGTAACCCCTGTTTCCGCAAAAGGTATTGTCGTCATTGATGATAAAGGTCAGAAATACCTTGACTTTTACGGAGGACATGCCGTGATATCTATTGGCCACTCCCATCCGCACTATGTAAGGCGTATAAAGGAGCAATTGGACCAAATTGGATTCTATAGCAATGCCATCCAAAATCCGTTGCAATCAGAATTAGCCGAAAAATTAGGAAAACTTTCAAATTGTGAGGATTACAATCTCTTTCTATGCAATTCAGGAGCTGAAGCCAATGAGAATGCCTTAAAATTAGCCTCTTTTCAAACTGGAAAGTCGAGGGTATTGGCATTTCACAACAGCTTCCATGGCAGGACCTCAGCCGCAGTTGCAGCAACAGACGACTTAAAAATTAATGCACCCATCAACCAACAACAAAAGGTCACTTTTCTTCCTTTTGACGACATAAAGGCCTTTACCAAGGAAATTGAAAAAGGGGACGTATGCGCCGTAATTTTGGAAGCCATTCAAGGTGTAGGGGGGTTGGACGAGCCTTCTACCGAATTTTACCAGGAAATCGCCAAACTTTGCAAGGAACACCATGCACTGCTCATTGCAGATGAGGTACAGTCGGGGTATGGACGAAGCGGGAAGTTCTTCGCCTTTCAACATCACGATATCCATCCAGATATTATAACAATAGCAAAAGGTATGGGCAACGGTTTTCCCATTGGGGGCGTTTTGATACACGATAGCATCAAAGCTTCCTATGGATTGTTGGGCACTACCTTTGGTGGGAATCATTTGGCTTGTGCGGCAGCACTGGCGGTATTGGAAGTTATAGAACAGGAATTCCTCATTGAAAATGCGAACAAACTATACGAATACTTCATTTCCAAGGCAGCAAAAATACCAGAAGTAAAGAGGGTAAAGGGAAGAGGCCTGATGATAGGTTTGGAGTTCGATTTTGATGTTTCCGAACTGCGGAAAAAATTAATTTACAACCAACACCTATTTACGGGAGGAGCAAAGGATAAACATGTTTTGAGAATTCTCCCCGCTTTGAACATTACTAAAAAACATATCGATCTATTTTTTGAAGCCCTTCAAACGGAATTAAAGGAATAGGATTCCCTGACCTGCCTTTTTAAACTAGGGCAGCTTTGGAGTACAGTTACAGAACCATGACTAGAAAACGCATCTTACTAAAAATTGGCACCAATACCCTTACCAAGGAAACCGACCAGATTTCCAGAGGAAAAATTGAGGATATTGCCCGTCAGATAGCAACATTAAAAGATGAATACGAATTTATCATCGTAAGTTCTGGTGCCATTGCCGCTGCAAGACAGTTCGTGAAATTGGAGCATAATGGGGCCGAAATCAATGTAAAGCAGGCATTGGCCGCTATAGGCCAACCTCATTTGATGCGTATTTTTCAGGAGAATTTTAGGGAATTGGGGTTGTTGACCTCTCAATGCCTATTGTCATATTCAGATTTTGAAAAGGAGGCCTCCAAAGTAAATATTTGCAACACCATTAATGTCCTTGTGAGCAACAACTTCATTCCGATCATTAATGAAAATGATACGGTAGCCACGGACGAAATACAGTTTGGTGATAATGATAAGTTGGCAGCACTAACGGCTGCCCTTATAAAAGTAGACCTATTCATTATTGCCACCAATACCGATGGTATTTATACAA
The DNA here is from genome assembly GCA_041602195.1 of Sediminicola sp. Lineage (GTDB taxonomy): Bacteria > Bacteroidota > Bacteroidia > Flavobacteriales > Flavobacteriaceae > Sediminicola. The sequence continues at coordinate 11,309 of JBFIGS010000044.1, forward strand.
AAGAATCCATAGAAAACAATAATCCTGAAACAATCAAGACCGTACATAACCTTGGGGAGCTACAACGAGAGGTGAGTGGCACCAAATCCTCCAGAGGAACAGGAGGCATGCAGTCAAAGATTGAAGCTGCCACGATCACCAAAGAAGCCAAAATAGAAACATGGATCGTCAATGGCCTTAAAGATAATTTCATCATAGATGCTCTAAACAACAAGAGCAACTTTACCAAAATAAAATAAAAGACATGTTACATTACCTATCCCTAAAAGATATAGATTCATTGCCCAATTGGGTAGAAGAAGCGAGATCCCTAAAAACAGATCCAAAACATCATAAAGGCTTGGGAAAAGATAAGACCCTAGGGTTACTTTTTTTCAACAACAGCCTAAGGACACGTTTGAGTACACAAAAAGCCGCTATGAATTTGGGAATGGAAGTTATTGTCATGAATTTTGGCAGTGAAGGTTGGGCTTTGGAATATGGAGATGGCACTATTATGGACCAAGGATCCTCGGAACATGTCAAAGAAGCCGCCCAGGTTATTTCCCAATACTGTGATATCATCGGGATAAGAGCCTTTGCCTCCCTTACCGATAAAGAAGAAGATGAAGCCGAAATAGTCCTGGAATCATTTAAAAAATACGCCACGGTACCCATTCTAAACATGGAAAGTTCTGTAGGTCATCCGCTACAGGCCTTGGCCGATGCCATAACCTTGGCAGAGAACAATACCAAGCCAAAACCAAAAGTTGTTCTTTCTTGGGCGCCTCATCCAAGGGCCTTGCCCCATGCAGTGGCTAATTCCTTTGTAGAAATGATGCAACGCCAAGAAGCAGATTTTGTGATCACACATCCTAAGGGGTATGAGCTTAGTGAAAATATAACAAAAGGTTGCACTATTGAATACGATCAGGAGAAAGCCTTGGAAAATGCCGATTTTGTGTACGTAAAAAATTGGAGCAATTATACCAATTATGGGCAGGTAATCAACAAGGATTCCAACTGGACCATCACTTTAAAAAAATTGGGACAGGCAAAATTTATGCATTGTCTGCCCGTACGTAGAAATGTGGTAGTTGCAGATGAGGTGTTGGACAGTAGCCAATCCTTGGTCATTGAACAGGCAAACAACAGAACCTATGCAGCCCAAATAGCACTAAAGAAAATATTGGAAAGCCTATCTTAACCCAAATACATGAAACAAAAATTATCCATAATAAAAATAGGGGGCAACGTTATAGAAGATGAAAATCAGCTAGCCAAGTTTCTCAGCTCTTTTTCAAAAATGGAGGGTCTGAAAATTTTGGTACATGGTGGTGGTAAACTCGCCACACAATTGGCAGAAAAACTCGGAATACAGTCGCAATTGGTAGGTGGAAGGCGAATCACGGACGAAGAAAGCTTAAAAGTTATCACCATGGTATATGGCGGCCTGACCAATAAGAATATTGTGGCCCAATTACAGGCCAACAATTGCAATGCCATAGGACTTAGTGGTGCCGATGGCAATACCATACAAGCCCATAAACGACCGGTTAAGACCATCGATTACGGATATGCCGGTGATGTAGACGGTATTAACGTCACCACTATAAATGCCCTTCTTACCACTGGTCTGGTGCCTGTTTTTTGTGCCATTACTCATAATGGGAAAGGGCAATTATTGAACACAAATGCAGATACCATTGCTTCGGAAATAGCTATTGGTATGAGTGGGCTCTATGAAACAACCTTGTATTATTGTTTTGAAAAAAAGGGCGTCCTAATGAATGTTGCGGAAGAAAATTCCGTC
>JBFIGS010000045.1:0-13085 GCA_041602195.1 Sediminicola sp.
AAGAGAGCAGGTAAGTGGTCTTTCCTCCTTTAGAGCGGAAATTGAGAACAACAACCCACCAACGGCAATGTTAAGAGCTTATGATGAGGTGCAAAGAGCTGTACCGTTATTGAAGGTGGATATGGTTTCTGCCATGAGTATAAGTGTTGATTTTGTGGATGCTGATGGTGATTAAAAAATGAAAAACGGGATTCAACAATATCTAATTAAGCCTGTGGAGGCCGCCCCCTTGGCGGTCTTTCGCATTTTCTTTGGCATCATGATGTTGTTGAGTATTATTCGGTTCTGGAGTTATGGCTGGATTGATAAATTGTACATAAAACCAAAATTTTTCTTTTCCTATTATGGCTTTGAATGGGTCAAGCCCCTAGGGCCTTATACTTATATCCTATTCGCAGTCTGTGCTTTGGCAGCGGTTTTCGTGGCCCTAGGCTATAGATATAGATTGGCCATTGTCATATTCTTTATAAGTTTCACTTATATTGAATTGATGGACAAGACCACTTATTTGAACCACTATTATTTTATTAGCCTCTTGTCTTTTTTAATGATATTTCTTCCTGCCAATGCTTATTATTCCATAGATGCTTATAAAAACTCCAAAAGGGCATTTCAATATATTCCGGCATGGACTATCAATTCGATTAAATTGTTATTGGCAATAGTCTATTTCTATGCGGGTTTGGCCAAGTTGAATTCAGATTGGTTGTTGCATGCCATGCCCCTTAAAATATGGTTGCCTTCCAAGTTTGATACGCCTTTGTTGGGCAATATCATGCATTTGGAATGGGTCCACTATGCCTTTAGTTATGGGGGAGCGCTTTACGATTTAACCATTCCGTTTTTGTTGTTTTTTAAACGGACAAGGACTCTTGCGTTTCTTTTGGTAGTGGTTTTTCACGTTCTGACCAGGGTGCTTTTCCCTATTGGAATGTTCCCATATATCATGATCGTTTCTGCACTCATCTTTTTTGATGCGGGGGTGCACCGGAAGTTACTGGGGTATCTTAGTAAGGTTCTAAAAACAAATTTGCATTTTTTTGATAATCAACGGATTTATCAGGCTACTTCTCAGGTAAAAGTAAAGGCCGTTAAGTTGGTCGTGGTTTTTTTCTTTGTGATACAATTGCTACTTCCTTTCAGATACTTGGCCTATCCTGGGGAACTTTTTTGGACAGAAGAAGGGTTTCGGTTCTCATGGCGAGTCATGCTTATGGAAAAATCAGGTTATGCGCAATTTAAAGTTGTAGATGGTGCGTCTGGCAAATGGTTTTATGTGGATAATTCGGATTTTTTAACCGCTTTTCAAGAAAAGCAAATGTCCTTTCAGCCAGATTTTATTTTGGAGTATGCCCACTTTTTGGAAGACCACTTTGCCAAAGATGGTTTTAGGGACATAGCCATCTATGTGGATTGTCAGGTTGCCCTGAATGGAAGATTGAGCAATACCTTTATAGACCCTAATATAGATCTAACAGAACAAAAGGAATCATTGCAACATAAAACATGGATAACAAATTTTAAACATGACATTAAAGGATTTTAAAATTGCATTATGCCTGGTTTTCTTTTTTCAATGGTCGCAAGCCCAGTTTGAATTGAGGGGGACAGTACAAAATACAGAAAATAATACTGTTCCAGATGCTGAACTTTATTTAAAGGAAGTGGAAAAATTTGCAAGGGCCAATTCAGATGGAAAATATGTAATTAAAAATATAACGCCCGGTTCCTATCAACTTATCGTATTTGCTTACGGTTATAAGGTAAGGGAGAGCATTGTTCAGATCTCTGGGAACACTTCTTTGGACATATCGTTAGAATCTTTATCTGAGGAATTATCTGAAGTTGTGGTAACCCAGCAACGGGAAAAGATCTTTGCCTTAAAACAATTAAAGAAAGTGGAAGGTACGGCCATCTATGCTGGCAAGAAGACCGAGGTAGTGCTTTTGGATGGCCTGGTAGGTAATTTGGCTGCAAACAATGCCCGTCAAGTGTATGGGCAGGTAGTTGGACTCAATATTTATGATAATGGGGATGCTGGTTTACAATTGAATATAGGGGGGCGAGGATTGGACCCCAATCGAACGGCCAACTTCAATACACGCCAAAATGGGTATGATATCAGTGCAGATGTTTTGGGATACCCCGAAAGTTATTACACACCGCCTGCAGAAGCCCTGCAGGAAATTCAAGTGGTACGGGGGGCAGCTTCATTGCAATATGGAACACAGTTTGGAGGGCTGGTCAATTTTAAGTTCAAGACACCTGAACCCAACAAGAAAATAGAATGGGTGAGTAGGCAGACCTTGGGTTCGTACGATTTAAGAACAAGTTTTAACAGTCTTAGTGGTACCTTGGGCAAGTTTAGTTATTATACATATTTCAATTATAAGGAAGGTAATGGATTTAGGCCTAATAGTAGTTATGGTAGTCGTAATTACTTCGCACATCTCGGGTATCAATTCACTGACCGGACAAAAATAACCCTAGAGACCACAGTCCTGAATTATTTGGCCCAGCAGCCTGGAGGTCTCACAGATTCCCAATTTTTGGAAGACCCTACCTTTAGCAACAGAACCCGGAATTGGTTTGATGTGGATTGGAAATTGTTTTCCCTACGGTTAGACCACGCCTTTTCGGATAATACGAATATGAGTTTAAATCTATTTGGTTTGGATGCCTCAAGGAAGGCTTTAGGATTTAGAACGAATCGCGTTTCCCAAACCGATGACCTTTCAGAACCAAGAGAACTACTAGTGGATAATTTTAAGAATTTGGGAGCTGAGTTGAGGGTTTTAAGTCGCTACAACTTGGGAGAACAGGAGTCTGCCTTATTGTTGGGATCCAAAATATATAAAACCAACAACGATCAACGACAGGGTCCAGGGAGCAATGCTTCTAATGCCGATTTTACCTTTGCCGATGATACCTACCCCAATTATGAAAGACAGTCCGCCTTTGATTTTCCCAATTTTAACCTGGCCTTTTTTGGGGAAAATGTCTTTAACCTGAGTGAAAATTTTAGCGTGACACCTGGATTTCGTTTGGAGCATATCAAAACGGAAAGTGTTGGGAGTTATAAGAACGTGGTGTTGGATTTGGCTGGTAACCCCCTACTAAATGAGGAAATAGCTGATAACCGTACTTTTGACCGAACTTTTTTATTGCTGGGATTGGGAGCTTCATATAAGTTGAGTTCTTCCGGGGAGTTTTATGGTAATATTTCCCAGAATTACCGTTCAGTTACGTTTAGCGATATTCGAGTCGTAAATCCGTCGTATCAAGTAGATGAGAATATTAGTGATGAAAAGGGATTCACTGCAGATATTGGATTTCGCGGTCGTTTACAAGATAAGTTGTCCTATGATTTGGGGGCTTTTACATTGTTGTACGATAATAGGTTGGGAGAGGTTTTGAAAAATGAAACCCGTACCAATGAACAAGGTGAAGAGGTAGAGACTGGTCGTATTGTTCGCTTTAGGGGAAACATTGGTACCGCTTTGATGTACGGTTTTGAAGGTTTTGCAGACTGGAGTATCAAGGAAACCTTCATGCCAAGTTTAACCAAGATCAAATTGAACTACTTCTTAAATCTCGCATTGACAGCATCCGAATATCTTTCATCGGAAGAAAACAATGTGGAGGGAAATCAAGTGGAGTTTATCCCCAAAGCAAACCTGAAGACAGGACTTCGTTTTGGATATGGCAATCTTTTGGGAAGCCTTCAGTATACCTATTTGTCGCAACAATTTACTGATGCCACAAATGCACCGCAGGACGTCAATGATAACCAAAGGGGAATTGAAGGAGCAATTCCTGCCTATGATATAATGGATGTTTCATTGTCATACACTCTTAAGAAATGGCGATTGGAGGCTGGTGTAAATAATGTTTTGAACAATTCATACTTTACCAGAAGGGCAACGGGTTATCCTGGTCCAGGGATACTTCCGGCAGAGCCCAGAACGGCATATATGACGCTACAATTAACCCTATAATTTGATACTTATGAAAATTCTTAAAAAAATCTTGTTAGTACTTTTGGTCGCCTTTTTGTTGATTCAATTTTATCGTCCTGAAAAAAATAGTGCAGAGTATCGGGACGTTGTTTCTTTTGAAACAGAGACAAAACCAAATTCAGAAATTAAGACCATTTTAGAGAATAATTGTTATGATTGCCATAGCAATAAAACGGAATATCCTTGGTATGCTGAAATAGCACCAGTTTCCTTCGTGATTGCTGATCATGTAGAAGAAGGAAACGAACATTTTAATGTTTCTAAATGGGATACTTATACCCTGAAAAAAAAGGATCACAAATTGGAAGAGCTTATCGAAGAGGTTGAAGAAGGTGAAATGCCAGAAAATGGATACGCGGTAATCCATGGAAAAATGACCCAAGAGGAAAAAGAAGCTTTGTTAAATTGGGCAAAAAAAGCACGTGAAAATTATGCGGTTGGAGATGATATTCAGTAGCATAACCAATAAAATTCACTACATTTGCACGCAATTATATATTTAGTTGCTATGCAAGCTCATCTTGACAAAATTGTTGGTGAAGGTTTAACCTATGATGACGTACTGCTCGTCCCAGCATATTCCGAAGTTCTTCCAAGGGAAGTAAACATTCAAACAAAATTTACTAGAAATATTACCATAAATGTGCCCATAGTATCTGCTGCCATGGATACCGTTACAGAATCCAAAATGGCCATTGCAATGGCTCAAGAAGGTGGTATAGGTGTTTTGCATAAAAACATGTCCATCGAACAGCAAGCAATGAAAGTGCGCAAGGTAAAAAGAGCTGAAAGTGGAATGATCATCGATCCTGTAACCCTGCCCTTAAATTCTGTGGTTCGTGATGCCAAGGCTAGCATGAAAGAATATAGCATTGGAGGGATTCCTATTATTGATGATGAAGGAAAACTATTGGGAATTGTGACCAATAGGGATCTGCGATTTGAGAAGAATAATGACCGGCCCATCTCGGAGGTAATGACCTCTGAAAATTTGGTTACAGTGGCTGAGGGAACAAGTTTGGCTCAGGCCGAGGATATCCTTCAACAACATAAAATTGAAAAATTACCGGTAGTCAATGATGATTACAAACTGGTTGGGTTGATTACTTTCAGGGATATAACCAAACTCACACAAAAACCAATTGCAAATAAAGATCAATACGGCCGACTAAGAGTTGCCGCTGCACTTGGAGTAACTGCGGATGCCGTAGAAAGAGCTGAAGCTTTGGTCAATGCTGGAGTGGATGCTGTTATTATTGATACCGCACACGGGCATACCCAAGGGGTTGTTCGCGTTTTAAAAGAAGTAAAGAAGAGATTTCCTGATCTGGATGTTATAGTTGGGAACATTGCAACCGCGGAAGCAGCCAAATATTTGGTAGAAGCCGGTGCGGATGCAGTTAAAGTAGGAATAGGTCCTGGTTCAATATGTACCACAAGGGTTGTAGCCGGTGTAGGTTTTCCACAGTTTTCGGCAGTCTTGGAGGTTGCAGCCGCTATAAAAGGTAGTGGAGTTCCAGTTATTGCCGATGGTGGAATTAGGTATACGGGCGATATTCCTAAGGCTATTGCCGCGGGTGCCGACTGTGTTATGCTGGGATCCTTATTGGCAGGAACCAAAGAATCACCAGGCGAAACGATTATATACGAAGGAAGAAAATTTAAATCCTACCGAGGTATGGGCTCTGTGGAGGCCATGAAACAAGGAAGTAAGGATAGGTATTTTCAAGACGTAGAGGACGATATTAAAAAATTGGTTCCAGAAGGTATTGTGGGCCGCGTACCTTACAAAGGTGATTTGTTTGAGAGTATCCATCAGTTCGTAGGTGGCTTGCGTGCAGGAATGGGGTATTGTGGGGCAAAAGATATAGCCGCATTGAAGGAAAATGGTAGGTTCGTGAAAATTACCGCCAGTGGTATTAACGAAAGTCACCCCCATGATGTGACGATTACCAAAGAATCCCCTAATTATAGCAGATAACTTTAAGATCCTTTATAAAAAAGAAAGCCCAAGACATTGTCTTGGGCTTTCTTTTTTATTGTCATTATATTATTTGCTCTGACCCGTATAGGTCTTCCAGTCTTTTTCCTTATAAATATTATCTCCAAAATATTGGGCGATGTTTAAAAAGGGTTCAGGCTTTTGATATCCTGGAACTGGCGATAACATATTTAATTGTTCGTCCAAAAAGATGGTCGTGGGATAACTTAGTTTGCCCTGCATTAAAGCGGCTGCAAATTCATGGTATCCGTTTCTTCCCTGTGGCACAAACTTATAGGTCTTACCCTTAAATTCGATGGGATCTTTACCTTCACCATCCATTTTCACCATATAAAAGGTCTTGGACATATAGGACGCTACCTCGGGATTCTGAAAGGTATCTTTATCCATCTTTTTACACCATCCGCACCAATCGGTATAGACATCTATAAAGATTTTCTTAGGTTTTTTATCGGTTTGAGACTTCTTTACCGCTGCTTCCCATGAAATCCATTCCACTTCCTGTGCCGTTACAGAGAAGGAAAACAATGCTATGGCAATGACTAGCATGAATTTGGCATTAAAGAATTTATGTAAGTTCATCCGATTTATTTTTAAATTTTAGTCCAATAAGTATACCAAAACTAACGTAAAATACGAATGTTTATTTTACTACTGCCTTTTCCTTTTTAGTTGTGAAGATGTCTTTGGCATCTACTTGGTTTCTGATCAGGTCTTCAAAAGTCTCGCGCTCCCTAATTAATACAGCCTTTCCATTGTGCCATAATACTTCGGCCGGCCTAAATCTAGAATTGTAGTTACTTGCCATGGTATAACAATAGGCTCCTGCATTTTTAAAGCAAAGGATATCCCCTTCGGATATTTCATTGATCCTACGATTACTAGCAAAGGTGTCCGTTTCACAGATGTACCCCACTACAGAATAGTAGCGTTCCCGCCCTTTTGGATTGGAAATGTTCAAAATGGTATGGGTTGCGCCATATAACATAGGTCGTATCAAGTGGTTGAATCCTGAGTCAATACTGGCGAATACCGTAGAAGTAGTTTGTTTCACCACATTTACCTTCGCCAAGAAATAACCGGCTTCACTCACTAAAAATTTACCAGGTTCAAAAGCCAGGGTCAGTTCCTTCCCGTATTCTTTACAGAAATCATTGAATTTTTCAGTTAATTTTTGACCCAGTTCTTCTATATTGGTTTCAATATCACCTTCCTTGTATGGTACTTTAAATCCACTTCCGAAATCAATAAAATCGAGATTTTTGAAGTTTTTTGCAGTATCAAAAAGTATTTCTGAAGCATAAAGAAAGACATCGATATCCAAAATATCGCTCCCTGTATGCATGTGTATTCCGTTGATGTTCATTTTGGTGAGATCAACAATTCTTAGCAAATGAGGGATTTGATGAATACTGATCCCAAATTTGGAATCGATATGTCCCACAGATATGTTGGAATTGCCCCCTGCCATAACATGGGGATTGATTCTGATACAAACCGGAATATTAGGATGTTTGCTTCCAAACTGTTCTAAGATAGATAGGTTGTCAATATTAATCCGCGCACCCAAGGCTGCTACTTCCTCTATTTCTTCCAAGGAAACACCATTTGGGGTGTAGATGATCGACTCCGGTTTAAAGCCCGCCAATAACCCAAGTTTTACTTCTTGTATGGAAACGGTGTCCAAACCACTGCCCAAACTATTCATTAACCTTAGAATGGTAACATTGGACAATGCCTTAGCGGCATAGTTAAGCTGTAAATGCTTAACACCCTTAAAGGCGTTTGTTAATCTATTGAACTGGGATATGATCTTTTCTGAATCATACACATATACAGGATCTCCAAATGTTTTTGTGATATCTAATAAATCGGAGTGCTTCATAGCCTAATAAAATTTTGTACAAAGCTAATCTTCTTCAAGGATGTTGACAAGAAATATGACAACTTATTGAATAATGCAACAAATTGTTATAAATACAACAATTTAAAAATGCTGTATTTTTTGTCTTCAAAGCTAACATCCTTTATTTTTAATAAAAAAAGATCATGAAGCTCCCCATGTTTCCTCTTCAGTCCGTCTTCTTTCCAGGTGAAAGAGTGGCCCTTCACATTTTTGAAGAGCGGTACAAGCAATTGATCCGAGATTGTATGGCAGAGGCATTGACCTTTGGCATTCCTGTTTATATAGATAATACGGTGGCATACGGAACTGAAATGCAGCTGGTAGAAATTGTACATACCTATCCCAATGGGGAAATGGATATTGTTTGTCAGGCCAAGAGGGTTTTTAAGGTCATAACTTTCGATGATGAAATGGACGATAAACTCTATGCAGGGGGAGTTGTTGCGTTTTTAGATTATATAGAAGATGGTCTGGAGTCGCAAAGGGAAGCGGTAATAGAATACACAAAAATCTTATATCGGCTAATGGATATCCCCTTTGATCATATTTATAAAGGGGAGCTGCACATTCACAAACTTATCCATAAGATAGGGCTAACCCTACGGCAAGAATATCACTTGTTGAAAATGGTCCATCAAAGTGAGCAATTAATTTATATAAGATCCCACCTTATTGCCACAACCGAAGTTCTGAAACAGGTAAACCACATGAAGGATGTCATAGAGATGAACGGCCATTTTAAAAATTTTGATCCTTTGGATTTCAAGGATTTTAAAATTTAATGTATCGATATTTCTTTTTCATTAGGGTAATAACCTAGGGTTTCCTATTTTTGCTACCGAACAAAAAGATACCATTTACATATGAATCTTCACGAATATCAAGGAAAAGAAATATTAGCAAGTTTTGGTGTACGTATCCAACGTGGAATCGTGGCACATAATGCAGCGGAAGCCGTTGAGGCCGCTAAACAACTTACCGAGGAAACAGGAACAGGATGGCATGTGATCAAAGCACAGGTTCATGCTGGTGGACGTGGTAAAGGTGGCGGTGTAAAACTTGCCAAGAACTTGAGGGAAGTAGAAGAGATTGCAGGGAATATAATAGGGATGAACCTTGTTACGCCTCAAACTTCAGCAGAAGGTAAAAAGGTACATCAAGTATTGGTTGCCGAGGATGTGTATTATCCTGGTGCAAGTGAAACATCTGAATTTTATGTTTCCGTTCTTTTGAACAGAGGTACTGGAAGAAATATGATCATGTATTCTACCGAAGGTGGAATGGATATTGAAGAGGTGGCGGAAAAAACACCTCACCTAATTTACACTGAAGAAATTGATCCTGCTGTTGGTTTAATGCCATTTCAAGCTAGGAAAATAGCATTTAATCTGGGACTTTCTGGAACTGCTTTCAAAGAGATGACAAAATTTATCACTGCCTTGTACAAAGCTTATGTGGAAAGTGATTCAAATATGTTTGAAATAAACCCAGTCCTTAAAACTTCAGACGACAAGATCATGGCTGTAGATGCCAAGGTGTCTATTGATGATAATGCCCTGTACAGAAGAAAGCAATATGCAGAGATGCGCGATCTAAGGGAAGAGAATGCAATTGAGGTGGAAGCAAGGGCAGTAGGCCTTAATTATGTTGACCTTGATGGTAATGTTGGATGTATGGTAAACGGTGCCGGCTTGGCAATGGCTACCATGGATTTAATTAAAATGGCCGGTGGTGAACCTGCCAACTTCTTGGACGTAGGAGGTACTGCAGATGCCAAACGTGTAGAAGAGGCTTTTCGTATCATCCTAAAGGACGATAATGTAAAGGCCATTCTGATCAATATCTTTGGAGGAATCGTAAGATGTGACAGGGTTGCACAAGGTGTTGTAGATGCTTACAAAAACATGGGAGATGCCATAAAGGTGCCTATCATTGTTCGTTTACAAGGGACCAATGCAGAATTGGCCAAAGAAATCATAGACAACTCGGGCTTGGCTGTTCATTCAGCAGTTCAGTTCCAAGAGGCTGCAGATAAGGTAAAAGCTGTTTTAGCTTAAAATTCCTTTTTAAATATATAGTAAAGGGCCATGTTGTAAAACATGGCCCTTTTTTTGTTCCCAATCCTTTGAAAATCAACATTTTTTATAGAAAATGACCTGGATTATTTAGGCTGATTAGCTTCATTTTTTTTGATTAGGTTGTAGGTGAAACACATCCAAATCGATCGACTCCTTTAATCTTTCATGAAGAAAATGACGTGATAGGCGTAACATTTTGGAATTAGAATAGTCTTTCTTTTAAATCATCATCAATCATAAATCAAAAAGTCATGAAAAAAATCAGTTTACCATTGATAGCTGCAATGCTATTGTCATTCGGAAATGTTTTTGCCAATCAACCTAGTTCGGTATCCAGTATACATGTAGATCCCGAAAAAAAATTGACGCTCCAAATAGGGTAGATGTTAACCGAAAATTCATTCATACACCAAGGGTACGATCTACTTGCCCGAGTACGTTTTACCCTGAACAAGGAAGGTGAAATTGTAGTGTTGTCCGTTGCCACAGAAGATGAGCACTTAGAAGCTTTCGTAAAGAGCAGATTAAACTATAGGAAAGTAAGTCTGACCGGTTACGAGGAAGGGGAAATTTTTGCTGTGCAAGTAAGGGTTCGTCAGTAGAATTAGCTGAAAAAAAAAGTCCTGAAACACTTCAGGACTTTTTTTTGTTTTTATACTTTACATAACTGATATCAGGAATATTCTCTTTCTTCGGTCTTGTTTTATAGGCAGGCTTAGCGGTAGGTTTTTCAGGCTGGGATTCCGTTTTTTTAGTACCGTAAAGTACTTCTTTGGGGATTTTAGGATTTTCTTTTGTACCCCTAAGGTGTATCACTAGCCCGTTTAAAAAATTACGTAATATTTGATCACCGCATTCCACATATTTTGGGTGGTCTTCTTTTCTGAAAAGAGCGCCTATTTCACTTTTTGATATTTGAAAATCTACCAACTTCAAGATTTCAACTATTTCATCATCACGCAGCATTAAGGCTACCCTTAGTTTCTTAAAGATGTCGTTATTGGTCATGAATTATAATTTTTCTGCAAGGTACTACAAATATGTTTTATCGGCTTTATCCATTATTATTTTCACTTTGCTTTATACGAAAAACATCAATTTTTAAGTTATATAAGGTGTTGGCATACAGTAAGCTAGTTCTAAAAAAGAAATGTATGAGTACTTTAGAGGAAAAACTGAGCATACTCTCTGAGATGATAGCATTTGCGAGAGTAGACAATACCGTGAAAACAGAGGAGTATAATTTTTTGTTGAACGTGGCCAATCAGTTGGGGGTAGATAAGCATACCTTCGATTCTTTGTTTGATAAAACGGCCATGCCGGTGTTCTTGAAGTCGGAAGCCGAAAGAATACTTCAGTTTCACAGATTGGTTTTATTGATGAATATAGATAGCTCGGAAACCTCCTTGGAGGTCGCCCTACTTCACAATATAGGCTTGGGCATGGGCTTACCCCCTTCAGCAATAGAACAAGTGCTTACCATTATGCACAAATATCCTGACAAAATTATACCTCCAGAGATTCTCATTAATATATTTAAGATCCATTACAATTAACAAAAGCGACATATTGTCGCTTTTTATTTGCCTATTAGTGTCACTTTGACATGTATTGACTATTGGTATATCTTTTGTTTTTAGACTATAAAAATTAATAAAAGTCTAATTAAAACAATAAGAGCTATGAGTACCATTAAAAGAAATCACCCATTATTTCCATCTTTGATGAATGAAATTTTTAAACCGGATTGGTTTGGAGGTTTGGATACCTATAACAGTACCGTACCTGCAGTGAACATTAAAGAAAGCGAAACTAATTTTGAATTGGAATTGGCCGTTCCGGGAAGAAAGAAAGAAGATTTTAATATAGAAATGGATCATGATGTCCTGACTATTTCTTCAGAGATCAAACATGAAGAGGAGACTACAGAAGAACAGTATACGAGAAGGGAATTTTCGTATTCCTCTTTTAAAAGGGCATTTACATTGCCAGACACCATCGATTCCGAAAACATCAATGCATCTTATGAAGATGGGATCTTAAAATTTGTTCTTCCAAAAAAGGAAGAAGCCTTGCCAAAACCAAAAAGAATGATCGAAATTTCTTAAATAAATTTAGGTTGGTTTAGTTGATTTGTTTCTAAAGGCACCAGGTTGATTCATGGTGCCTTTTTAATTGGGTATGGGTTGGTCCAAAATGGCCAGACAACTTTGTATGCCTTCCAAATAGTTTCCCAATCGCAAATTTTCATTTGGCCCATGTATGTTATTATCTGGATTGGGTATTCTTATGGAGACTGCAGGAATTCCCAAAGTTTCAATAAAGGCACCTATGGGTTGTGACCCTCCCGTTGTTCTCATATTTACGATCTCATCGCCAAAGATGCGATTCAAAGCTTTATTTAGCATTTGCCCAGCATTGGTATCGAAATCAGTTCTAAACGCCTTAGATCCCAATTTATAGGTGAATGAAGCCAATTTAGAGTGGCTACTTCTTTCCTCTTCGGAGGGAATGCTATCCACAAGGTGGTACCCCTCATTTACGATGTACTGTCGCAGGGAATTCATTAGTTTATCTCCATCGGATTCTGGTACCAACCGCATATCAATTTCCACAATAACCTCATTGGGAATTATAGTGCGTACTTCCTGCCCTACATAGGCCGCCTCCAATCCCCGAATATTTAAGGAAGGGTACTGAAGTGCTTCTTGATAGGAGGCTCCAACCTTATCGTACGCTGCAATACCCAATTCATGCTTGATACTGTCTAGATTTTCCGGAAGACTATTTAATATTTTCTTTTCAGCTTCCGATAAACTGATCCCATCATAAAACCCAGGTAAGGTAACCCGCCCATTCTCATCCTTCAATTTTCCAAGTAAACGAGCGGTATTAAAGACTGGATTTGGGGCAAAATTACCATACTGGCCGCTGTGCAAAGGTACCTTTGGTCCGAACACCTTTAAGGTTGCGGTGGCAATTCCCCTGGCACCATAGGTTAGGGTGGGTAAATTGGACAAATGTCTTGTGCCATCCATGATCAATACCATATCCGCTCTTAGGAGGTCTTGGTTTTGTTC
>JBFIGS010000046.1:0-12975 GCA_041602195.1 Sediminicola sp.
GGATCAGGAATATGCTGATGCCAGGGCCATGATGGCGCAGGCTTATATCAATCTGAAGGCCCCTGATACCGCCATTCAACAATTGAAAATTGCTTCGGCCTACACCAAAAAAAATCAAGAAAAAGGCAGGTATTATTTTATCGTTGGTCAACTCTACAATCAATTGGGATATAGGGACAGCGCCAATTATGCTTTCGATAAGGTAATTGCACTGAACAGAAAATCACCAAGGGTATATATGATCAATGCCCATCTTCAAAAAATCAAAAACACCGAAGTCACGCCTAAGAACAAACAGGTCTTGTTCGAATATCTAACGGAACTGGAAGAAAATAGGGAGAACAGGCCCTTTTTGGATAAAATATACCGTCAAATAGCAGAATATCACCTGGAAAACCAATCGGACAGTTTGGCCTTGGCTTATTTTAATAAATCCATAAAGGCTACCAGGAACGAACCTCGATTGAATGCCTTGAACTACGAAAATCTGGCAGAATATAATTTTGACAAGAACGCCTATAAGGCCTCAGGAGCCTATTATGATAGTACCCTGACCAACCTTGTTGTAGATTCCAAGAAATATCGTTCCATAAAAAAGAAGTTGGACAACCTGGAAGATGTTATTGCTTACGAGGATGTGGTGCAATATGCAGATAGTGTCATTACCATTTATAAGATGCCAAAAGAGAAACAACTGGCATATTTTGAAGGGTATATTGCCGATATGAAGGCCAAAGAGGAAGCGGACATCAAGAAGGAAAAGGAAAAGATCACGGCTGGTTTTGCTGCCTTTGTAGATTCCAAAGGGGGCAAAGAGAACAAAGGGAAATTTTATTTCTACAATATCACAAGTTTGGGTTACGGTAAGGCCGACTTCAAAAATAAATGGGGAGAACGCGAGCTGGAAGACAATTGGAGATGGTCCAGTAAAAATATTGCACAACAGACCGGGCAGACCGATGTGGACCTAGTAGATGCCGGTACTGTGGAGGCTAAAGAAATCACCGAAGAGCAAAAATATTCTGCGGAGTATTACATGGGCCAAATCCCTTCTAGCCCTGAGGTCATAGATAGCCTGGTGACCGAAAGAAATTTTGCCAATTATCAATTAGGGGTCATCTACAAAGAGAAATTTAAAGAAAATCTATTGGCAGCCAATAAGTTCAATGATGTCTTAAAGTCAAATCCAGAGGAGCGATTGGTCCTTCCATCTAAATATAATCTGTATAAGATCTACCAGGAAACGGGAAGCCCGTTGGCCAATGGCATGAAGCAGGATATTATAGAAAACCATGCAGATTCTCGCTATGCGGTTATATTGTTAAATCCCGAGGCTGTTTTAGCTGATGCTTCGGATAGTCCCGACGCACGGTATGTGGCTTTATACAGACAGTACGAAAACCAAAATTACTTACAGGTTATAGCTGGAGCGGAAGAAAATATAAATAGATATACTGGGGATGAAATTGTTCCGAAATTTGAGATCCTAAAGGCAAATGCCATTGGAAGGATTGAAGGATTCGAGGCATTTAAGGAGGCCTTGAATTATGTGGCCCTTAATTATCCCAATAACCCAGAAGGGAAGAAGGCACAAGCTATGGTAGAAGAGCAGCTGCCAAAATTGGAACCCAAAGAATTTTCTCAGGAAACAGAATCTGTTGGTACAGGAAATTGGAAACTGGTATTTCCTTTTAAGATTCGCGACAATGAAAAGGCGCTCCAGCTCAAGGAGAAATTAGAGAAATCCATAAAAGATCTAAAGTACCGCAACGTAGTTTCCAAAGATATTTATAATTTGGAAGATCAGTTTGTGATTGTGCATGGCTTCAGATCCAAAGAATTTGCACTGGGCTATGCCGAGCTTCTCAAAAACAATAAGGATTACCGGATTGCTAATCAGAATTTTGTAATTTTATCCAACAACTATAAAATCATTCAGGTACATAAAAACTTGGAGGAATATAAAAAGTTGAGATTAACCCCAAAACCATAGAACAATGTTTTCAGACAACAAAAAGACCCGTGTAATAGCGGAAGTCGGCGGACAGCCCAACCGAATTGAAAAAAACACAAAGATCAAAGGCGATATCGTCTCTGAAGCCGATTTTAGAATAGATGGTAAATTGGACGGAAACGTTAAGACCTCTGGTAAAGTGGTGATTGGCAAGGACGGGTATATCCACGGGAAAGTGGAATGCGTCAATGCAGATATAGAAGGAAATTTCAATGGGGAGCTTTTGGTGGATGACCTACTGACCTTAAAAGCATCAGCTGTCATAGAAGGGACGGTTGTAGTAGCTAAACTGGCAGTTGAGCCAGGAGCTACATTCAATGCCGCCTGTACCATGAAAGGTAAAGGTAGTGCTGCCGCAATAAACAAGACCAATATAGCCAATGGATCAGCCAAAGCCTCCTAAGAAAAAGAACACAGGCCTTCAGAATGCAGCAAAACTATCCGGTGTTGGCATACAAATGGGCCTGACCATTTATCTAGGAAATCTTTTGGGCTCATGGTTGGATGGAAAATTTGAGACCACATATTTAGAAATTTCAATTACGTTAGCGGCAATTTTTTTATCCATGTATTCCATGATCCGCCAAGTTAACAACCTTAATAAATAGAAAAATTGTTAAAAAAGGTTCTCTTCCAAGTCCTCCTTTTTGGGTTTTTATTGTTTTTCGGATTTTACACCCATCGTTTCATTTTAGAGTCAAATGAATTTTTGATTGAATTTCCGCTGTTCCAAATCTATCTTTTTCACGCCATTTTTTCGCTGATAATCTGTGCGTCCTTTCAGATATTATCCACTTACGAAAAGTTCGCTTCCCAGCTTGGCTTTATTTATTTGGGAACCTTCCTTTTAAAGCTGTTGCTTTTCGCAATTATTTTTAACGGGTTATTGTTTGATAAGGAGGCTAATTCCTTAACAAATAAGATCTCACTATTGGTGCCAGTGTTCATATTTCTCCTTTTTGAGGTGATTATTATCGCTAAAATATTGGGTAAGGCCGGATACGAGAATAAATAATTTGAAAAAAGTTTGAATATTATTTTTAATAACTACCTTTGCGCAAATTTTAAGGGAGCCAAATTTTTGAAAATTTCATAATGAAGATAGTATCCAAATACTTTAGCAATATTGCCTTATTATTCATTCTTTTAACCAGTTTTAATGGTTACTCTACTTCTGAACCTGCCCAAGAAGGGCAAGTCAGTGGGCAAGAGGAGGTTTCAGAATACATCTTACACCACATTAAAGATGCTCACGACTTTCATTTGTTTTCATATACAAATAGTGAAGGGGAGCGTGAACATGTTGGGTTTCCACTACCTGTAATCGTATGGTCTAGCAATGGTTTGGTGACATTTATGTCATCGGAGTTTCACCATGATGATACTGGGGAAGTCCTAGTAGAAAGAAACGGACTTAAATTTGCAAAAGTTCACAGTAAAATTTATGAGTTGCCGGCGAGTGCTGAGGCAGCCGAATTTGATGAGGAGCACCATATAGAAAATGGGGCAAAGGTATTGGACTTGTCCATTACAAAAAGTGTTGTAGGAATTTTGCTTGTTGGATTGTTGATGCTTTTAGGTTTCTCTACCTTGGCGAGACAGTACAAGAACAAAAGCATTCCTACTGGCTTTGGTCGTGTTCTAGAGCCATTGGTGATCTATGTGAGGGATGAGATTGCAAGACCAAATATTGGCGAAAAAAAATACAGAAAATTTACAGGGTATCTATTAACCGTATTTTTCTTCATTTGGATATTGAACCTTTTAGGTTTAACCCCATTTGGATTTAATGTAACCGGTCAGCTTGCCGTAACAGCTGCGCTAGCCATCTTTACATTGATCATATATACAGTTAGTGGTAACAAGGATTACTGGCAACATATTTTATGGATGCCTGGAGTTCCTGTTCTAATTAGACCAGTATTGGCTATTATTGAATTGGCAGGGGCATTTTTGATCAAGCCTTTTTCATTGTTGGTCCGACTTTTTGCGAATATATCAGCGGGCCATATCGTGGTAATGAGTTTGATAGCAATTATGTTTACCTTGAAAAATAGTTTAGGGGTGGTAGGTGCAACCGGGCTTTCCTTGGTGTTATCATTTTTTATAACACTGATAGAAGTATTGGTAGCATTTTTACAGGCCTATATTTTTACTATGCTTTCCGCTTTGTTTATAGGTATGGCGGTAGCAGAACACGATCATGATCATGCACATGATGCTCACGGTCACGAAGTTCCCGATGCAGAAGATGTCAGAGAGAATTTCATTTAATAAGAGTTTGTTTAATTTAATATAAATCAATTACTATGTACAATTTAATTGGAGCAGGTTTAATCGTAATCGGAGCAGGAATTGGATTAGGTCAAATCGGTGGAAAAGCAATGGAAGGTATTGCTCGTCAGCCAGAGGCAACTAACAAGATTCAAACAGCAATGATTATTATTGCCGCACTTTTGGAAGGTTTGGCATTCGGAGCATTATTCTTAGGAAAATAATTCGAACAAAAACAGTAAAACATGTTTCTGCAACGGTTGGTTGCAGAACATGTTTTCAAAATTAAACAAAAAAGAAAATTTAATTTTTCAAGATAATGGATACTTTATTAAACGATTTTTCACCGGGATTATTTATCGTTCAGACAATCTTATTGTTGGGGTTGATTTTTCTAATGGTAAAATTTGCATGGAAGCCTATTCTTAATTCTTTAAATGAAAGAGAAGAAGGTATTTCTGATGCACTTGCTGCTGCTGAAGCCGCAAAAAAAGAAATGCAGAATGTAACTGCAGATAGCGAACGACTTTTGAAAGAAGCACGTGTAGAGCGTGAGTCCATGATCAAAGAAGCGCGTGAGATGAAAGAGAAAATTGTTGCTGATGCAAGGGAATTGGCCCAAGCGGAAGGTGATAAAATGATCAAGCAGGCACAAGCGGCCATCGAAAGCGAAAAGAAAGCTGCTGTAGCCGATATAAAGAATCAAGTAGCTACTCTTTCTGTTGAGATAGCAGAAAAAGTAATCAAAGGTCAATTGTCCAACGATAACAAGCAATTACAACTTGTTGAGGATATGGTTGGTGATATTAAGCTTAACTAATTAAAGGATATGAACGAATCTAGAGCAGCGATACGTTACGCCAAAGCTATTTTGGACTTGGCAGTGGACAATAAATCCACTGACGCCGTAGAAAAAGATATGCGTTCTGTATTGAACACACTACGCGACAGTAAAGAATTGCATCAAATGATGGCTAGTCCTGTTGTGAATAGTGAGGCTAAAAAGAGCGTTCTTTTAGAAATTTTCAAGGGCAGTGATGCTATCACCACAGGGTTGATAGACATCCTTGTATCTAACAAGCGTATAGGCCTTTTGAACGATGTTGCAGAAAAGTACATCATTCTAAACGAACAGTTGAAAGGAGAAGGGGTTGCTTTTGTAACCACTGCAGTACCTTTGAGCGCTGATTTAGAGAAGAAGATATTGGGGAAGATCTCAGGATTGACACCAAATAAAGTGGTTGTTCAAAATTTCGTGGATGAAAGCATCATTGGTGGTTTTGTTCTTCGAATGGGCGATATGCAATTCGATTCAAGTATTGCAACCAAACTGAGCAATTTAAAAAGAGAGTTTACAAATAGTTTATAATATTAAAATGGTCAAGGCAATTAAATGTCTTGCGTCTTATATCTAATAACATGGCAGGAGTAAAAGCCGCTGAAGTATCAGCAATATTGAAAAAACAGTTATCAGGATTCGAAGCCTCAGCTTCATTGGATGAAGTAGGTACCGTATTACAGATTGGTGATGGTATCGCAAGGGTCTACGGTCTTTCCAATGTCCAATACGGAGAATTGGTAGAGTTTGAAGGAGGCCTTCAAGGAATCGTTCTTAACTTGGAAGAAGACAATGTTGGTGTGGTTTTGTTAAGTCCATCCAGAGACATTAAAGAAGGATCCGTTGTTAAACGTACGCAAACAATTGCCTCTATCAATGTAGGTGAAGGAATTGTTGGTCGTGTAGTAAACACCTTGGGTGCTCCTATTGATGGGAAGGGACCAATCGCAGGCGAAACTTATAAAATGCCATTGGAGCGTAAGGCACCAGGGGTTATTTTCCGTCAGCCGGTAAACGAGCCGCTACAAACAGGTATCAAGGCAATCGATGCCATGATTCCAGTGGGTAGAGGTCAGCGTGAGTTGGTTATTGGTGACCGTCAGACTGGAAAGACTACGGTTTGTATCGATACCATTCTAAACCAAAAAGAATTTTACGATGCAGGTGAGCCTGTATATTGTATATATGTAGCTATTGGCCAAAAGGCTTCAACAGTTGCAAACATCGCAAAAACATTAGAGGATAAAGGCGCTTTGGCCTATACCACTATTGTTGCTGCAAACGCATCAGATCCTGCTCCTATGCAGGTGTATGCACCATTTGCAGGAGCTGCAATTGGAGAGTACTTTAGAGATACTGGTCGTCCAGCTTTGATTATTTATGATGATTTATCAAAACAAGCTGTAGCTTACCGTGAGATTTCCCTATTGTTGAGACGCCCACCGGGACGTGAGGCATATCCTGGGGATGTATTCTACCTTCACTCCAGATTGTTGGAGCGTGCAGCAAAGGTTATTGCTGACGATAAGATTGCAAGTGAGATGAATGATCTTCCTGAGGTCTTAAAACCAATGGTTAAAGGTGGTGGATCATTAACTGCATTGCCGATTATTGAAACACAAGCAGGTGACGTTTCCGCTTATATCCCTACCAACGTAATTTCTATTACTGACGGACAGATATTCTTGGAGCAAGATTTGTTCAACCAAGGGGTTCGTCCAGCAATTAACGTGGGTATTTCGGTATCTCGTGTTGGAGGTAACGCTCAGATAAAGTCAATGAAAAAGGTAGCAGGAACCTTGAAATTGGATCAGGCACAATTCCGTGAATTGGAAGCGTTTGCTAAATTTGGTTCGGATTTGGATGCTGCAACATTGAACGTAATTGAAAAAGGACGTAGAAACGTCGAGATATTGAAACAAGCCCAAAATGATCCTTTTACTGTAGAAGATCAGGTAGCTATCATTTACGCAGGTTCTAAAAACTTGTTGAGAAATGTTCCTGTTGAGAAGGTAAAAGAATTTGAAAGGGATTATATCGATTTCTTGAACGCCAAGCATAGAGATGTATTGGATTTACTAAAAGCAGGGAAATTGACAGATGAGGTTATCGATACTTTGACTGCTGTTTCAAAAGATCTATCTGCTAAATACGTAAAATAATATAGGGGTTGAAGTTGGGTGATGAGAGTTGCCCAACTTTATATTCCATGAGGTCAAACATTTAGATAAGTAAGGATTTTTAAGACAGTCTTAAACCTCTTTACTCAACACTAAAATACAAATGGCAAACTTAAAAGAAATACGTAATAGAATAGGTTCCGTTTCCTCAACGATGCAGATCACCAGCGCCATGAAAATGGTTTCTGCTGCAAAATTGAAGAAGGCCCAGGATGCCATCACGGCAATGAGGCCTTATTCTGATAAATTGACTGAACTATTACAAAGTCTAAGTGCAAGCTTGGATGCTGATTCTGGAAGTAAATTTTCTGAGAACCGTGAGGTTAAAAAGGTATTGATTGTGGCCATTACCTCCAATAGGGGGCTTTGTGGAGCTTTTAACACCAACATTATAAAGAAAAGTACGCTTTTGGCCAAAGAAACCTATGCTGGAAAACAGGTAGAGTTTATGGCAATCGGTAAGAAGGCAAATGATATCCTTGCAAAGAAATTTAAAGTCGTTTCAAACCATAGTAAGGTTTATGACGATCTAAATTTTGACAATGTTGCTGTCATTGCTGAAGATTTAATGGAGCTTTTCGTCAATGGGTCTTATGATAAGATCGATATTGTTTACAATAAATTCAAGAATGCTGCCACACAGATCGTGATGACAGAGCAGTTTCTTCCAATTATTCCTGTAGAAGGGGAAGCGCCTAATAACGCTGATTATATTTTTGAGCCTTCTAAATTGGAGATCGTTGAGGAGCTAATTCCTAAGTCGCTAAAAACGCAACTGTACAAAGGAATACGTGATTCTTTTGCCAGCGAGCACGGTGCCCGTATGACAGCTATGCACAAGGCTACCGATAATGCTACTGAATTGAGAGATCAGTTGAAACTAACTTACAACAAGGCGAGACAAGCCGCCATTACCAATGAAATCCTGGAGATTGTTGGTGGTGCTGAGGCCTTGAACAACTAAAAACTAATACTAATCCTTTCAAGAGGATTATTACAATATAAACCCCACTTATCCGGTGGGGTTTTTTTATGCTCGTTAGTGTAGAAAACTTTATATTGTATTTTGGCATTACTTTTGGTTTAATACTATCAAGCACTAGAAAACCTTATCATGAAATCTATCAAAACCAACATTTTAAACGTATTAATACTTTCAATTGGTCTCACCTCCTGTTCTTCCCAAAAGACACTACAAACCGAGTTTCCTTTTGAGATCGGGATGGCTACCGTACAAGAGTGGATGGGTGGAAAGGAAGAAAGCGGAACTGGTCATTTGGTGTCGGTTCCTGTTTTGAACATTACAAAAGATGTGAGATTCCAAGAAATGTTCTATCATGGACAGGTAGTGCAGGTTACCACTGAATCGCATGCTGAAGGTTTACTGGTCAAGGGAAATTTCACCCTGTCTCCCCATAAACCTGATATTATAATGCATGCCGATCCTAAAAAGGAAGTGGGGAACCAGCCTCCATCATTGCAGGAGAGTTCCTCGAAGGATTTTCCTTTTGATCTGAAGCCACAGGAGGCTGTACTGAGTTATATTGTCAAGAATCGTGTAAAATATGTAAAGATTTCTGGTATTAAGGAGAAGGCGCCTCTCATTTATTCAACGAAACCAAAGAACTAACTTTGTGGTGAGGGTTTTAATAACTACTTTTAAACCCTAACTTTAGCACATTTGAATCCGTTAAAAAAACTTTTTAAACAGACCTTTATTTATGGTTTGGCTACGGTATTGCCCAGAATGCTATCGTTTCTTTTAACACCCTTGTATGTTACGGTTCTTGCGACAGATGGGTATGGCGAAGTTTCTATAATTTTTGCTTGGTTTGCCATTTTTAACGTATTACTTGCCTATGGCATGGAGACCGCCTTTTTTCGTTTTTATCACGATGCCGATCTCAACAAAAAAACAGTTGTTACCACATCTCTTTTGTCCATTGGCGGCTCGTCTTTGGTATTTATGCTCCTGGCTTTTATTTTTAAGGGGGCCGTTTCATCCTTCAGTGATATAGAGCCCCAATTTATTACCTACGCCATTTGGATCCTTGTATTGGATGCCTTAGTGATTATTCCGTTTTCTTGGTTAAGGGCAAACGAGAAGCCAATGCGATATGCCCTGGTGAAAATCACCAATGTGGTGATCAATCTTGGGCTGAATTGTTTTTTCCTTATCGCACTCCCCATACTAGCCGAAAAGAGCCCAGATTCGATTTTAAGCAGTCTCTACAAGCCTAACTTTGAAATCTCCTACATCTTTATTTCAATGCTCATTGCAAGCGCCACAACCCTCTTGTTGATGTTGCGCTTATATCTTAGAAGGCCTTACGTCTTCGATCGTGTTCTATGGAGCAGTATGATAAAATATGCGGCTCCAGTATTGATTGCCGGTATTGCCTTTACGATCAATGAGGTGTTCGATCGAATTATGTTGGATTGGCTTTTGCCAGATGATATTGCCGAGAGTGAGATTGGGAAATATTCGGCTTGTTACAAGCTCACCTTATTTATGACCTTATTCGCAACCGCTTTTAGGATGGGCATAGAGCCTTTCTTTTTTAGTCATTCCAAAAGTGACAACCCACAAAAGGCCTATGCGCAGATTACCAACTATTTTGTGATCTTGGGAAGTGTCATTTTACTCTCTGTTGTGGTCTTTGCAGACGTCCTCAAACTGATTATCGTTCCCAATCCGGATTATTGGGAGGCTATGTCCGTAGTGCCCATTATTATTTTGGCCAGTTTTTGTTTGGGCATCTATCACAATCTATCGGTTTGGTACAAGGTGACGGACCGTACTAAAATAGGAGCTTATATTTCTATTGTAGGTGCAATCCTGACCATTGTTATCAATTATGTATTTATCCCCTATTTTGGTTATAAGGCCTCTGCAGTGGCTACCCTTGTTGCCTATGGCACAATGATGGGCATGTCCTTCTATTTTGGCAAAATGTATTATCCCATCCCTTATAATTTCCGTAAAATTGTATTCTATTTGCTAATATCTACAATTTTTTCTGTCCTGTCATTTTATCTTTTTGATAGAAATCTGTTCGTAGGAATTGTACTTTTGCTGCTGTTCCTTGCTATGGTTATGAAATTGGAGAAAGAAAAACTAAAAAAAATATTTCTTAAAAAATGAAAATCAATATAATCAATAGTTCTAACCATCCTTTGCCACATTATGAGACGTTGGCTTCTGCCGGGATGGATTTGCGCGCCAATATCACTGAATCCATCACGCTTGGGCCATTGGAGCGTGCTATTATACCAACTGGTTTATTTATTGAATTGCCTATAGGGTATGAAGCCCAGGTTAGGCCTAGAAGTGGGTTGGCTGCCAAGAAAGGGGTAACTGTATTAAATGCCCCTGGGACAGTGGATGCCGACTATAGGGGAGAAATAGGTGTTATTTTGGTGAACTTATCGAACGTGCCTTTCACCGTTGAGAACGGAGAGCGAATCGCACAGCTGGTAATTGCCAAACATGAACGTGCTGAATGGACCGCAGTGGAGAAATTGTCCGAAACCGCAAGAGGCGAAGGAGGATTTGGAAGTACGGGCGTTAAATAGATTGCTGCCCAGATAAGGGAGCTCTCCAAATTATAATTCAAAAACAAGATAACAACATAGTTCCCTATTTGGGATGAACAATAAATAAAGTAATATCATGAAGATTATTGTACCTATGGCGGGCAGAGGATCCCGTTTAAGACCACATACCTTAACCGTGCCCAAACCTTTGATACCCGTGGCTGGTAAACCTATTGTACACCGTTTGGTGAGTGACATTGCCAAGGTGCTTGGAGAGGAGATAGACGAGGTTGCCTTTATATTGGGTGATCCTGCCTTTTTTGGAGATGATGTGGTGGAGAGTTTGAAAGAATTGGCCCAAAGTCTAGGGGCTAAAGCTTCCATTTATAGACAGGATCAACCCTGAGGTACAGGTCATGCGATTATGGCGGCCAAGGAATCCTTGAGCGGACCAGCGGTAATTGCTTATGCTGATACATTGATCAGGGCCGATTTTGATCTGGACAAATCTGCCGACAGTGTTATTTGGGTAAAACAAGTGGACCAGCCCGAAGCCTATGGAGTTGTGAAATTAAACGAAAACGGGAATATTGTGGAGTTGGTGGAAAAGCCGGCGACATTTGTTTCTGATTTGGCAGTTATAGGGATCTATTACTTCAAGGATGTTGCCGTCCTAAAAAAGGAGCTTCAATATGTGCTGGATAACAATATTGTCCATGGAGGGGAATATCAGATCAATGATGGCATCAAACGCATGATGGAAAAGGGCATGAAATTTGCTCCAGGTAAGGTAGAAGAGTGGATGGATTGTGGTAATAAAAATGTTACCGTGGAAACCAATAGACGAATGTTGGGCTTTTTAGAAAAAGATGGGGAAAAATTGGTATCTGATACTGTCACCTTAGAGAATGCCCAAATAATAGAACCTTGTTTTATCGGGGAACACGTTGTCTTGAAAAATACCACCGTGGGCCCTTATGTGTCCATAGGAGATCATACGGTAATAGAAAATTCTACCATTAAGAACAGTCTTATACAAAACAGGAATAAGATTAGCAATGCCAACTTGGACAATGCTATGGTTGGCAATCATGTAATCTTCAATGGAAATTTTGAGACCATTAGCATTGGAGATTATTCCGTAATGGAATAAAGATTTCTCAAAAGGGAAATAGGTTATGAAAAAAAGACTGCATTTTCTTTTGCTTCTTATAACGGTTATTATGACCGTAGGGCAAGGTATTGCCCAGGAACCCGAAGAAAGTGCAGAAGTTACCTTGGAAACGGTTTCAGATGAATTTCAAGAGAAGTTTTTTGGGGCCTTAAAACAAAAGGGAATAGAAAATT
The DNA here is from genome assembly GCA_041602195.1 of Sediminicola sp. GTDB lineage: Bacteria > Bacteroidota > Bacteroidia > Flavobacteriales > Flavobacteriaceae > Sediminicola. Next base: position 12,191 of record JBFIGS010000046.1, read on the forward strand.
ATGATCGCGCCATCAATCTATTTTTAGAATGTAAGAAGATGGATGAGGACAATCCTGTCATTGATCATGAGCTTGCCAAATGCTATGTCTTGAACCGGGATTATATCAATGCTCAGACGTATGTACAGGAGGCCATAAACAAGGCTCCTGAAAATTTCTGGTACCTCCACACCCTAGTGGAGATCGTAGAAAAGCAAGGGAATTCCTTTGATGCGGTAAGGGCCGCTATTCCTTACAATAACCAGGGTTTAAGAGAGAATTTGGCCCAGATCTATTATGATCGCCAAAACTATGACAATGCCCTGTTTGTATTGGAAGGATTAAAAAAAACAACTGCCATTGATATATTGAAGATGAAATTGGCCGATGCCAAAGGAGAGGGAAACGTTATGGCTGTTGGTCAGAATGAGGTAGAACAACCTGCTGCAGAGGAAGAAAACCCTTTAGCATTGTATACGAAGCGAATTGCACAATTGATAGAAAATAAGGATTTTACACAGGTGGGCGATATTTCAAAGGAAGCCCTGGAATCATTTCCACTACAACCCTATTTCTATTTCACGAGGGGGTTGGCCTTGAATCAATTAGGCAAATTTAAAGAGGCGATTGCCATAATGGAGGAGGGATTGGATTACCTGCTGGATGATCAAGAACTCGCAAATAAATTTCACAAAGAATTGGCAAACGCTTATAAAGCATTGGGAAATTCTTCAAAGGCAAATATGTATCTTAGTAAAATAAAAACAGGGTCCTAAATAGAATGAAAATGAGCTTTTTAAAGATAC
>JBFIGS010000047.1:0-12877 GCA_041602195.1 Sediminicola sp.
AAACCTTGTATTGTTTTCTGTAATATTCAGGCATTCCCAAGGCATTTACGTCTTTTTCGAAGAAATCATTTACTTCAATTACCGTAGAGGTAGTGATGGAATCCTTGTGGAAAGCCTTGATAGGGAAGGTGTATAATACCGGTTCAAAATTTGAATTTGATACTGCTTCATGAACCGGAAGGGAGTCTGCTGCAACAACGTCATAAGAAACGACTCTTAAAAGCACCTTTTTTGGTGTTTTTTCCCAACGAAGGACCTGGGTATTAATTTTTCCTCCTCCAAAACCTATGCCGTTGGCTGTTTTTGAAATCCGACTTACCATCAACATTTCCTTGTTAAAAAGCGAATCAGGGATTTCATAATAGAACTTGTCCTCTACCTCATGAACAGCAAAAAGACCTTGATCTGATTTGGCATCCTTGGTGATAACCTTGTCATAGGGCTGAATACCGTCTTTTTTTGGTTTGGAGCTGTCCTCTGTTTTTTCTTTTTTCTTTTTCTTGAAAAGTTGGGCCTCAGTAGGGGTGCAAAAGCCCAGAACCAATAGAAGCAAAAGCATCTTTGGGAGTAGTTTTTTAGTCATTTTTAGTCAATTTTTTTTTGATTTCTTCAAATAACCGAAAAATAAACCCATTTTTTTGTTAACGAAATCATAACCAATTAACAGGCATGCCCCAGATCAGAACAAGATGGGATGGATTAATTAATGGGGCATTTGTAACGTGAGTATAGATATATGTTACAATAATTGATATAAGATGCTGTATTACAGTTAATAAGGTATTATTGTCCAACTGCCGCCACTTTGGTTGTCATTATTAAATTTAGCTATTTAAAAGTCCTTTCATGAAAGGACTTTTTTATTCAGTTTTGTGAACCCATGGAAGGATCCAATAAATGAACTGGTTTTAGGAAACATGAATATTACAATTTGTACTACTAGCGACATCCCTAAACCCTCATTGCCACGTATATATAAACGTGAAACATTGGTTTCAATAAACTTGTTTTTAGATTAGTCAGATAAAACCCCTGTTCAATCAGGGGTTTTGTTTTTATCAGAACACCAAGGGCAGTACCCATTGGAACATAAATATAAGGATCACTACAGAGATTAAATTGAGTATGAGCCCCACTTTTGCCATTTGTGAAACCTTGATGTATCCACTTGCAAAGACTATGGCATTTGGCGGAGTGGCCATGGGTAACATAAAGGCACAGCTACTGGCCATGGTCACAGGGATAAGTAGATAGACTATAGGAACATTTAATCCGATGGCTATTCCTGCCACAACTGGTGCCAAGACAGCAATCAGGGCCACGTTGCTCATCAGTTCCGTCATAAACAAGATCAAGACGATTAGTAGGGAAGCAGTAAGTAATATGCTAATATCACTATTGGCAATAGCAGTAGTGACCATATCAACAATACCACTTGCAGACATTCCATTGGCCAATGCCAAGCCCCCTCCAAAAAGCACCAAAATTCCCCAGGCCAATTTTTCGGTATCATTCCAATGAAGGATAAAATCGCCCTTTCTTATATTATGGGGAACTGCAAATAGGGCTACGGCGGCAACCATACTTATAATGGTGTCCGATAATCCCAAGGCAGGGAATATCCCATTGATCATGGTTCTGAAGATCCAAAGAAATACTGTAATGCCAAAAATGACAAGTACCATTTTTTCTTTGGAAGAGGTAGGTCCCAATTTTTCCAATTCAGATTGAATGACCTGCTTGGAGGCGGTGAATTTTAGTTGTTTGTTCGGAAACATCCACTTAACGAGGACCAAATAACTTATGGTGACCATGAGTACTGAAAAGGGCACGCCAATGACCATCCATTTTAAAAAGGAGATTTCTATGTTGTATTCATTTTCCAGTAATCCTATCAAAACGGAATTGGGAGGGGTCCCAATAACGGTAGCGATACCTCCGGCATTAGCGGAAAAGGCGATACCCAGCATTACACTCAAAGCAAAATTTTTGTCATCCTTAGTGAAACCGTCCTCATCATCTATTAACAAACGGATTACAGATATGGCGATGGGGAGCATTACAACGGTACTGGCCGTGTTACTGATCCACATACTCATAGAGGCCGTGGCTATCATAAACCCAAGTACTACCTTGTTAGGGGTTGTTCCTGTGATCTTAATTATATTTAGGGCGATCCGCTTGTGGAGATTTACTTTTTCCAGGGCCAAGGCCAAAACAAATCCTCCAAAGAATAAAAATATGATGGGACTGCCATAATTGGCCCCAACATCATCAATGGACATCACATTGAGCAAGGGAAATAATATAAGTGGCAATAATGCGGTCACAGAAATGGAAACTGCTTCTGTTATCCACCAGAGGATCATCCAAACCGCAACAGCCACTACGGGGTCTCCAGTTTTTGAAATAAGATCAAAGGGCAGATTGATGATGATCAAAAATGCGATAGGTCCTAATAAAAGGCCCATTTTTTTGCTTAGGTCCATGGTTGGTTTTTAAAATCCCTAAGCTATACTTTTTACGGTAGTTTTAAAAATAAAAAAGAGGGGCAAAAACCCCTCCTCTTTATATTGATTGCTCTTAATGGCGTTAAAGTTTATTCTTGAAGTTCCACCATTAAGGAGTCACCTACCTTGGAAACCTTGGCCAAACCGTGTTTGCCCAAAGATTTTATCCCTTTGTCCCAAGCTTTATTACTTAAACCTGAAGCTTCTTTTAAGGTATCCAAGGACATATTTTTTTCCTTTTTAAGGACATCATAAATGATTTTCTCATTTTCCGACAGTTCTATCGGCTTCTTCTCCGGACGCATTTGTGGGAAGAACAATACTTCCTGAATGGATGCATTGTTGGTCATCAACATCACCAAACGATCTATCCCAATGCCTATTCCACTGGTAGGGGGCATTCCGTACTCCAATGCCCTTAGGAAATCCTGGTCAATGAACATGGCCTCGTCATCCCCTTTGGCTGAAAGTTGTAACTGCTCTTCAAAACGTTCCCGTTGATCAATAGGGTCATTGAGCTCGGAATAGGCATTTGCCAATTCTTTCCCATTTACCATTAATTCAAAACGTTCGGTAAGTGCTGGATTGTCTCTATGTGCTTTACAAAGTGGACTCATCTCCTTGGGGTAATCTGTAATGAAGGTGGGTTGAATATAGAAATGCTCGCATTTCTCACCAAATATCTCATCAATCAGTTTACCAACGCCCATGGTTTCATCCACATCTAGGCCCAATTTTTTTGCAACAGCCCGCAACTCCACTTCATCCATACCCGCAACATCGTGCCCTGTATGAATTTTTATGGCTTCTAAAATAGGAACCCTAGGATATGGGGCTTTAAATTCTATTTCGTTTTTACCTACTGTTATTTTGGAAGTTCCATTGGCATCCAAGGCTACTTTTTCCAACAATTGCTCCGTGGTATCCATCATCCAATTGTAATCCTTGTAGGCTACATAGAGTTCCATTACCGTAAATTCAGGATTATGGGTGCGATCCATCCCCTCGTTCCTAAAATCTTTTGCAAATTCGTATACACCATCAAAGCCACCGACGATTAGTCTTTTTAAATACAGCTCATTTGCAATCCTCAAATAAAGGGGCATGTTCAGCGCATTGTGGTGGGTAATAAAAGGCCTTGCAGCCGCTCCTCCTGGAATAGGCTGAAGAATTGGTGTTTCAACCTCTAAATATTCCCTATCGTTAAAGAATTGACGGATGCTATTTGTTATTTTGGTTCGCTTAATAAATGTTTCTTTTACTGCGGGATTTACCACAAGATCCACATAGCGCTGGCGGTACCTTAATTCCGGGTCATTGAATTCATCATAGACCTTACCTTCGGCATTTACCTTGGGTAGGGGCAAGGGCCTTAATGCCTTGCTCAAGATGGTAAAATCTTTTACCATCACAGTTTTTTCGCCTACCTGTGTAGTGAACAGCTCGCCTTCTACGCCAATAAAGTCGCCAATATCCAACAGCTTTTTATAAACGTCGTTATATTTTATTTTGTCTTCGCCCGGGCAGATTTCATCCCTGTTGAAATAGACCTGGATCCTACCTTTGCTGTCCTGTAATTCTGCAAAAGAGGCCTTTCCCTGTATCCTTCTGGACATGAGTCGGCCTGCGATAACAACTTTTTTACCTTCCTTATAGTCCTTTTTAATGCTTATTGATGTAGCATCCACTGGATATAATGCCGCTGGGTATGGATCGATGCCCATAGCCCTTAATTTGGCCAATTTTTCCCTTCTGATTACTTCTTGCTCCGAAAGTTGCATAAAATCTTGATTAAGGCTGCAAATATAGGTACTCTAGGCAAATCTATCAATTGATTAAATAGGTATTGTTATGGGGAGATTATGTTTTCTATGGGAATGTAACAAATTATAGAAATTATCGTCTAATAGGTACATCAATCAAAACAATCAAAAAATGAGTTTTTGGAGAGTGCTTTTGGCCATTCTTTTTCCTCCGTTATCCGTAATTGGGAAAGGCTGTGGATCCATAATTATTGTATTTCTTTTGACCCTTTGCGGATGGGTCCCGGGAGTTATTGCTGCTTTAGTCATCCTGAATAACCCAAATAATTAGTTACTTTGCATTCATAGACTGGAAAAGCCCAAATTTGGTTTTTTTCTTTGTGTACGATGAGGTATGAATAAAACAGTTAAGCTACAGGATTTAGGCCTAAAGGATTATAAGGAGACTTGGGATTACCAAGAGGAATTGTTTAAGGCAACCTTGGATATTAAAATTAAAAACAGGAGGGAAGGTGCTTCATTGGATACCCCTAACCATTTTTTAATGGTAGAGCATCCCCATGTTTTTACGTTGGGTAAAAGTGGGGATATGGAAAACCTTTTGGTGGACCAAAAACAATTGGTCCAGAAAGGTGCTAGCTTTTATAAGATAAATAGGGGAGGGGATATTACCTATCACGGTCCAGGGCAAATTGTAGGATATCCTATTTTGGATTTGGATAATTTCTTTACCGATATACACAAATACCTTAGGCTGTTGGAGGAAATGGTCATCCTGACCATGGCCGAATACGGGTTGAAGGGGGAAAGATCAAAAGGGGAAACTGGCGTTTGGTTAGATGTGGGTACACCTTTTGCCCGTAAGATCTGCGCTATGGGCGTACGGGCCAGTCGTTGGGTAACCATGCATGGTTTCGCCCTGAACGTCAACGCCGATTTGGGTTATTTTGATCTGATGATTCCATGTGGGATCAAAGGTAAGGCGGTCACTTCCTTGAATGTGGAATTGGGCAGGAGAGAAGTGCCCATGGAAGAAGTAAGGAAAAAATTGATCACCCACTTTGAGGCCTTGTTCGAAGCGGAATGTATTGAGAGTAAGGCCTAACTATTATTAATGTAATTGGGCTATTAATTTGAGTAGTCGGTAAGGACTATTCTATTCATTAGATTCCCACCTTTATCATAGGTTTCCTGTTTGATCATACCTATACCTTCTGCCAGCCATAATCTAGATGGAAAGGTTTGCTTTATCATTTGTTTGGTCACTCGATCACCATAAATTACATAACAGTCAAAACTGCCTGCCGGAGTAGTAGTAGCATCTTTTTTCTCTACACTTCTATTGATCAAATCTAATTGAAAGTTCATTTTTGTGCCACCCACATCCATTGTCATGGTAACACTTGCATCCTCTAGTTTTTGCCCAACACTCAGATCGTTGGGGAGTATTATGTCGCTTCCCGAGATATCCATTTTCTTGCCTTTATATTGTTTCAAGGTTTCGCTGGAAATCATGGATTCGTAGTCTATTTCAACTACATTGTCTATGCAGTTGATATTATAGTCTGAAGAAAGGTATTCCTTGCCTTTAGTATCCTTATAGGTAATTTTCATCCATGCTTCTATATCCTTATCCCTGTGGGACACAGTATGAACCTTATAATGAATAGAACCTTCTTTATTGCCATTCTTGCCATAATTGGCATATTGAAAATAAGCTCCTTCTTCCAAGTTATAATATTTACTGCAACTTTCTTGGCCTGATGTTGGTTTGGACATAATAAGGAGACAAAATAGTAATGCGATTTTTAAATTCATAATTAGTATTTTTAAAGGCAGATAGAACAAGGATAAACAGAATTAGAATGACCAAATTTTACTGATTAAAAGCGGTCAAAATACTGCCTCCGATCATCTTTCCTTTTTTATTGTAATTCTCCTGTTTGACCATCCCAACATTTTCGGCCAACCACTGTTTGGCGCTACCGCTAATCTTGATTCCCATTTTCGATTCATGATCCCAAGAGATAACAATACAGTCAAAGGTGCCTGCAGGCGTGGTAATGCTTTCTTTGCCTTCTACCTTTCGGTTAAAGACATCCACGGTCATTTTCAGCGTGAGCGGGGACATTTTTACGGTCATAACCATATTGGCATCGGGTAAGGGGGTGCCGGGGCTCAGGGTGTTGGGCAGCATAAGGTCCGTGCCCGTAATGTCTACTTCCATATCCTGATACTGTTCCATGGTACCAGGGGCGGCCAGGGAACTGAAATCAATAGAAACCCCTTCATCAGTGCATCGCACATTATATTCGGACTCAGCTATCAATTTACCCTTATCTGAATGCATTGTATAGGACATGGTAGCTGAATTTTCGGTGGCCTCCTTAACGATATAATCTATTGTCCCTGTGTTTTTGTCCTTGTCATCATACATGGTCAATTGAAAAGTGGTTCCTTTCTTTAAGGGATAATAAGTGCTACAATCTGTTTGGGCCTGAGATCCCCATACATAGGAGAGGACCAATAATACGGTTGTCAAGTACGTTTTCATAGCTTTATATTTTTATAAATTCAACCCTTCTATTTTGGGCCTTTCCGGCTGTTGTACCGTTGTCCCCTACAGGCTCGGATTCTCCTTTTCCATCTATTTGTAAACGGTCTGGGCTAATACCGAATTGAGCAACCAAGGCCTCCTTAACCGATGTGGCTCTCTTTTTTGAAAGTTCCAGGTTATCTGCCTCTCTGCCGTCTGCATCTGTATGGCCAACGATCTGTACGGTCATGGCCGATTCATGTTTCAGCGCCTCGGAAATCTTCAATAGGGTACCATAGGACTCTGGTTTAATTTCATCGGATCCCGAATCGAAAAGGATTCCGGTGGTAGAGAATTTACCTTCCTTGACAAGCTTTCCACGGAGATCCTCACCTCCCTCGGCCAATTTTATATGGGTTAAAAAAACAAATTGCTCCTTGGTTTCACTGGGCATGCCTGTGAGGTAGAACTTTATATATTGGGCAAGCCCCGGAGTTATAAAGCGGGGAAGGTCTACCAGTTTTCGCTCATTAACCCACATACGGAAACGCGTTCCATTGACTGCAACGGCTATATGTGCCAATTTCTTAATGTCGTCCCGGATGTCTTTTTTAATGTAATTACCTACGGTATTTGTCCGGTTGAAGTGGTTATAGACATAAACCCCTACATCGGCATATTGGCATAGTGGAATTCCAATCTGTGCATAATTCTGACCCTTTTTCAAAGTGTTATTGTCGTCTAGAAACAGGGTCAGGCGCGCATTGGAACTTATGGTCCTATCCAGCCCAAAGGTCATCATGTCGAATTCAATGGTGAAATCATCGGGGAGGGTTTCTGCCAAATCGGGCACATAGGTGGTCTTATTGGTTAATTTCAGCCATTTATAAGGGCTGTTGTCCAAGGTGACCACCTCACCTGAGCCATTGGTGTTCCATTTCAAAGGGAAATCCCCAATAAGGTCCAAAGAAAAGTCCTCGTAAAGTATAACCCTATCCCCGGGTACGAAATCATAATTGGTATAGTAAGCGAGCTTCGAACCAGGTGGATCAGTGCTGGACTTATTCCCGGCGATTGCCATTGGATCATCGGGGTTTCTGGATGTTGGGGTATTTCCTATAGAATCCTTCTCTTGGGAACCAGGTTCGAGGATGCTGTCCAATACTGCGTCTGTCTTCTCCTGTGTTTCCCTTTCAACGCGTCGTTCCACGGTGCGCTCCGCAGCTTTTTCCGCTTTCTTTTTCAGTTTTTTCAATATTTGCCCATGCCCAACGGTTGAGAAGGCCATCACGGAGAAAATGGTTAGTGAAAGGCGGACAATTGTAGCTTTTGTTTTCATAGCCCTACTGTTTGTGTTGTCTGAATCGTATTGATAATGCGAACGTTGGACCTACTCTATCCAGGTCTTGGTTTTGTTGCTTGAGGGATGTTTTCTTGTGGGTATGCATCAACTAGTCCAAAAGGCGTTTCCCGATTGGGACTTGATGAGAGGGGAAGATTAAATTACCATCTATAAGATACAAAAAAATCCCCATAGTTTGGGGATTCTTGTATTATTGGGAATGGATATTGTAAAATTGGTAACTTGTTTAATATCAATATATCTTATACACAATCAAGGAGTTATCCATGTCCTTGGCCACCACTTCTATTTTTTTGTCACTGTCCATATCGCTTAGATCAATAACAGAGGTTCCAAATACCGGGAAGTTGGAGATAGTCTGTCCCTGGCTATCAAAAAGATATATTTTCTGATTTTGGATATCGGAGACACTTATATACATTTTATCATTGATAAAAAATATTTTAGGTTTGGAATATACACTTAGGTCCAATTCTATTTCCTTGTCGTTAATCTTTAGGATATTGTCATTCATCAAGGCCAAGTGCCTGCTACTGGCATCCATGCCGTGCTCCTTGGCAAGGTTTAAATTAGTCTTCCCTATATTGCCCTTATCATCAATTTGAAAAAGGACACCCTTTTTATCGGTGACGGAAAATTTATCATTGTAAAGATGTAGCCCATTGGCGGAAAAATCAATTTTTTCTGAGACCTTGATTCGTACATCGCCTACTCGGTTTAGTATTTTCAAGGTGCCATCAGCCAATTGAAATACGAGATAGTCTTTGTTTCCTATACGAAAATGTTGGGGTGCGGCTATAATATACTGTCCAGCATTATTGTATTTAAAACCTTTGACATCCTTCATCTTATTGTCGTACATAAAAACTTTCTCGCCTTGTGTGATTACAAACCGATAATCTTTTCTGCCATCATAGTCAAAAATGGCCAGAGGATTTAGATTGCCATCTTGGTAGGTTTTGTTGAAAGGGGGAACTTCATTGCCGTTTCTATCCAAGATCAAGAACTGATTGCTGGTGGTAAAGGCCAATTGTAACCTTCCATTTTTATAGATGTCTACTTGTTGGATTTCCCCTTGAACCTTGCCATTAAGTGCTTTTTTCCATAGCACCTTACCTTCGTTGGAGATAAGGTAAAGATTGTTTTCGCTGTCCTGTACAACAATCTCCTTCTTTTTGGTCCTGTAGTCGGTTACAAACTGAGGGGTAGTGGCTATAGGTTGATCTAATTGAATGGTAAATAAAGGTGAAGTACTGTTTGTTCTATCCTCCTTTTCAATTTTCTGAATTACGGTATTGATATGATAAAATTCCTCATCTGCGACCAACTGGGCAGCAAATAGGTGCTTTGCGAGTGTATTGGGTTTAAAATCGTTAAAAAGGGTGCTAGAAAACTCTTCCTTTAATATATTGGAAATGCCATCAGCATTGGATATGAACAAAATATTTGATTCGTCCGCCAAGACATCATTCGCGGTGGCATATAAGTTGGTGTTGTTGAAAGTAGTGCCGTTTTTATAATTACTTATAATGGTTTGCAACGTTTCAATTTCAGAAGAAAAAACAAAGGCATTATCCAAAATAGTGCAATAATTTGCATTGAATTTTTTAACCAGAGGATTGAAAAATTCATTTAAAAAGTTGGTTTCCTTGAGTTCCAAGATCCCGGTACCCTGATATTCGCTATTTCCCTTTTTTCGTTCCTCCAAAAATTTTATGATTTTTTCGGCCCCAAAAGTGTTTAGAATAACAGCTTTTTTTCCGTTTAAATAGATGTTTCCAACCTCCTCAACTGTATTAAATAAGGTGTCCATAGGGATAGACTTGTCCAAAAAGCGCTGTTGGTTTTTTGCGAATGTGCCATAGTCATCAAATGTGTATGAGATGATAGCTTCTGATGTCAGAGGGGCAAAAGTTGGGATGGCATTGGTACGAGCTCCCGTATTTTTAAATAAGTTGGTAAAGTGCTTCAATGAGTCGTTGGCCATACTGATTCCTGTAAAGTTCAGATGGTCCTGGGCAATGTCGAAATCTAGATTGATCCAATCAGAAAAGCTGGAAATCTTAAAGCGGGAATTTTCTTTGAGTATAGCACTAGCAAGGGAATTGCCATTTCTGGTGTTCAGAAAAAGAGTGGCCGACTTCTTGGAATTGGATATTTTGTATAGTTCTTTTAAGCGCAAATTTGTTGTTGGTTCCATAGTATTACGGATGCTGTTTTCCAATAATACCTGTGAAGAACTGATAATTGCTGTTTGGTCAATAACGGTGCTAAAAAAAGAAGAGCCCTCAACGTTATATTTTTTGATGCTATTATTTTCGTAGGTAAACGTTTCTTCAGACATATTTTTGGCACCCTCTAAATTATAGAGTCCTTCTGCTGTAGGAGCTATAAAAAGGTATTCAAAGTTTTCTTTTCCCAATTCGGTGAATACCAAAAGACTTTCCGATTTGGGATTCAGGTATTGAATATTTTTTATGGATTCAAATACATTGGTGTAAATGGTGTTGGACTTAATAAGGGATAAAAATTCATTGTTTTTCAATTCACTTTTCAGACCGGACAGATTATTGATCTTAATAACCAAGGAAGCGTCTTTGGGCACAAAATCAAGTAAGGTGGATGAGGTGTTTTTCTTTTCGGTACAGCTAAAAAAGAGTAGTACTATGATCAATAATATCCTATAGTTCATATGGATGCTTTTCAGCAAATTTATAATTTTAAACTTCAAGTTTCAGTTGTTCTGGCAATTGTCTGAAACTTTTCCTATGGTATTTGGTGATCCCGTATTTTCTAATGGCTTCCCGATGTTCTTTAGTGGGGTACCCTTTGTTTTTGATCCAATTGTACATGGGGAATTCTTCGTGTAGCTGTTCCATGTAAGCATCCCTATGTGTTTTGGCAAGCACGGATGCTGCGGCTATACTGGCATATTTACTGTCACCTTTTACAATACATTCATAAGGTACTTCCTTGAATGGTTTAAATCTGTTCCCATCTACCATAATGCAAGTTGGTAGTTTTGTCAATTGTAAAATGGACTTGTGCATGGCCAAAATAGATGCATTCAGGATATTTATGTTGTCTATTTCCTCTGGGGAAATATGAGATACGCCAAAAGTGATGGATTCCTTCTCCAAAATTGGACGTAGTATGTCACGTCTTTTTTCGGTGACCATCTTGGAATCATTGAGGTCTTCGTGATAAAAATCTTCCGGCAAGATGATGGCAGCGGCTGTCACTGGTCCCGCAAGGCATCCTCGACCGGCCTCATCGGTTCCGGCCTCATTATATAAGCTCCTAATTAACATTGATTTTTCTGAAGTTTTGCTGTATTCATATTATTGTTTAGCAAATAAAAATTTTTATTAAACAAAAAACGTTAAAATTATGAATAAAACACATAAAATAGCCTTTTGAATTATATAATCTATAAATATGATATTTTTTTTAACATATCCCCTATTGAGAATGTGTATTATTTTGGATTATTAGTATTTAATTGGGATTTTTACGGCTGACTAATTAAAAAAAAAGATTAAATGAAATCAAAGTTAACTTGGAAAGCAACATTTATACTAATGTTGTTCGTGAGTTTTTCCTTTGCGCAAGGAAGAACGATTTCAGGTAATGTATCAGACCAAGCAGGTCTGCCATTGCCCGGAGTGTCTGTAGTTGTTGTTGGAACGGCAACTGGTACGCAAACAGATTTTGATGGTAACTATGCAATTACTGCTTCAGAAGGGCAAGTATTGAGGTTTAGTTACATCGGTCAAAAAACAGTGAATATGACCATTGGGACTTCCAGCACCATAAATGTGCAGATGGAGGAAGATGCTCAGGCCTTGGAAGAGGTTATTGTAACCGGGCAAGGTTCTGGTATTGCAAGAAGAAAACTATCTACAACGGTAGATGTTTTGGATTCGGAAGAAATTGAAAAGCTTCCAGCCAATCAAATTGATCAATTGTTGCAATCTACCACACCAAGTGCACAAATACGGTTGAGTTCTGGTCAACCAGGTACTGCTGCTATCATAAGGACTAGGGGACCTATCTCTGCTAGTTCATCGGCAACACCCGTTGTTATTGTGGATGGGGTAAGAGTAGATAACCTAAACTCCAATCCGCAATTGGGTATTGCAACTGGTGGAGCAAGTGTGTCGGCTTTAGCTGATATTCCAGTAGAATCCATTGAAAGAATTGAGTACATCAAAGGTGGTGCTGCTACAACGCTTTATGGTGCTGATGCTGCAAATGGTGTAATCCAAATTATTACCAAGAAAGGTAAAGACGGAAAGAGTACTGCATTTTTTGAAAGTAGTGTGGGTGTGATCAAAGGGACTAAGGATTTCCTTAAATATGACAGAACTGCTGAAGCTATTTTTGAGCCTGGTATGTCTCAACAGTATAGGGTTGGATTAAATGGTGGTTCTGAAAAGTTCTCTTACAATTTTGCAGGAAGCCTTTACAAGGATGACAGTTACAACGACATTAATGAGCAAATCAAGAGGTCATTTACCTTTGGTATGACAGCTAAGGTTACTGATAAGTTAAAGTATCAGGGCTCTTTTTCTTATGTAGGTTTTGAATCTAATTTGGATTATAATGCGAACACCAGTTTTTCAAGATTCTCTGGTCTAGAGGGATCTGCTAGGGGTGCCACTGATGAATTTACCGATGCAGAATGGCAAGATGAGCTTGCTCG
>JBFIGS010000048.1:0-12754 GCA_041602195.1 Sediminicola sp.
ACATCCTTTTCAAAACGGTAGATATTTCTATAATAATCAGAGTCCTTGATATTTCCCAAAACGGCAAAATGTGGATTTGAGGTACGGTATACCATCAAAAGCAAAGACGCCAAAACCCCAATCAATATCCCTTCTTTAATTCCGATGAACAAGGTTCCCAAAAAAGTGATCATTAGAACCAGAAACTCATCTTTATTATGCTTCCACAAACTCTTGGGATAGGGTATATCTATGAGTCCAAAGACCGAGACCATAATAATGGAAGCCAGTGCGGCGTTGGGCAGATAATAGAACAATGGGGTTAAAAAGAATAACGTAATCACCACCATAATAACACTAAATAGGGAGGCTACGGTTGTTTTAGTACCCGCTTCCCCACTTATGGCCGATCTGGAAAAACTGGCCGTTACAGGATAGGATTGGAAAAACGATCCAAACATATTGGACGCGCCCAAGGCCACCAGTTCCTGATTGGCATCTATGGTTTCTTTCTTGTTTTTTTCTTCCAATGCCTTTCCGATTGATATTGCTTCCAAATAACCTACCAGCGCCAAGGTTAGCGCTATTGGCCAAATACTCACAATATTTTCAATACTGAAGGATGGGACTTTTAAGGCAGGGAGACCTGTAGGGATATCACCAACCACCTTTACGCCAAAGGCCTCAAGTCTAAAAAAATAAACGGCCAGGATACCCAGCACCACCACTATTAATATGGAAGGAATTCTTCTATTCCATTTTTTCAAAAGGACTATAAGTAAGATACCTGTTATACCTATGATCAAATCAAATAAGTTGGTATCACCCAGATTATCAAACAAATTCAGGACCAACTGATGAAATCTATTGCTTCCTGGAATATTTGCCCCCAAAAGATGTTTCAGCTGACTGAACATTATAATTATGGCAGCACCGGAGGTAAATCCATTGATAACAGGTTTGGATAAAAAGTTCACCAAAAACCCCATTTTCATAACCCCTAAAAGAAGTTGAATGGCCCCCACCATAAAAGCAAGGAAAATAGCCATGGCAATATAATCCTCAGAATTGGTAATGGCCAAAGCTCCCAAACCTGCCGCCACCAAAATAGAATCCATGGCCACGGGCCCCACGGACATTTGCCTGGAAGTACCTAAAAAAGCATAGATCAAAACTGGGACCAATGAGGCATACAGCCCATATACAGGTGGCAAACCTGCAACCATTGCGTAGGCCATCCCCTGTGGAATAAGTATAATACCAACGGTAAGTCCAGCGACAAGGTCACTTAAGAAGTAGTTCTTTTGATAGTTGGGCAACCAATCCAGAAAAGGGAAAAATTTACGCATGGGTCAAAATTAACATTTTTAGGATAGGCCTAAAGTAACATTTGCTACATTAGAATTTTTTGATACTAATCTGTGGCAATTCCGAAATATATCCATTCTACATTTTCTTCATATGGGTTACATTGGGAGTGCATTTCTCCCGGGGCTATAGTGATACAATCCCCAACTCCCAAAATGACTTTTTCTTGGTCCACCATAAATTCTGCCCGTCCCTTTAGGATATAAAAAACCTCGAACATGGTAGGATGGCTATGGGTCTCCACATACTGTCCCGGCTTAAAAACGGCGGAACTAAAATTCATAAGTTGTGGGATGGTCCCTTTTTCCAAAAGCACCTTTTTTTTGATCTCCCCATTATGACTAACCCCAACCTCAGCTACTTCTTGTGAACGGACAATTTTCATAAAACTAATCCTCTGGAATTAAGGTTACGGTACACACTTTGGGGTCTTTCCCCAATTCCTGAAATCCTGTTGCCAGCCGCTGTTGGGTTACCGCATAGGGATAAAAGGTGATGGGCTCTATGCAGACCATATTGGGCACCTCTGTCCATAACATAAAGCTTCCGAACCCTTGGGTTGTAATGGTCAGGTTCTTTTTGTCGTGTAAGGTAATGGAGGTGCAGTCCTTCACCTCAAGAGCCCTGCTACCAACGTCCAAAACCTCGTCCAGGGTAATCTTCCTTGTTCCCGCAGCTATGACAGGAGCCAAATTATGCAGGTAAAAGGCCGGATGGTAACCCAGCATATAGGGCATGCCTTCCTCTCCCGAAATGGTGAAGGCAATTTCCAAAGTGGTCCCTTTCAGCTCATAGCTTTTTTCAAAGCTAAAATCATAGGGCCATGTCAAAAATGCCGCACTGGATTTTTCTGGGAATTTTGAATTCTTTATCTCCGTGCCAGAGCTGTATTTTTTGAGATAGACCACCTTGGTTTCGGTTTGGGAAACCAATTCATAGGGCAGCTCCCGCAACAGCCCATGTTGGTCCTGTACGGCCATTCCATTTGGGGTTTCAACCATAAAATCAGCCTCACTGGTGGGTCCGATGACAGGAAACATTTCCGTATCGGAATTACGCCAACCCGGATTCCCTTTTTGATGAATGTACTCATGGCGGCCTACCTTGAAACTTACCAGTTCCCCGGCATCAATGTGCACCTTACATCGGGTAGAAATTAATTTTTCCATCGTTTATTGATTGATAAGTCTATATATTAATATGGCAGTACGCTTGGTAAGGTCTTCAATGGTATTGAGGTTGATGGTCTCTTGGGGGGTATGCGCCCCTGTGCCCATAGCACCCAGACCATCCAAACAATCCACATATTCGGCCACAAAAGAAATATCTGCGGCTCCCCTTTTTCCGGGGTCATAGCCCAATACTTCCCCATAACCCAGATCCACGCTCACCTGGCTCAGTTCCTCTAACAACCGTTGGTTGCCGGGCGTTGGACCCATGGCCGGATAACTGTCCGTAAAACTGATGGTGGCAGAGGTCTGTGGCAGGTTATTGGCAACAATGGCCCTCATTTTTTCCCTGGCATTTTCTTTTTGTTCTTCCGAGATAAAACGAAGTCCCCCATGAACCACGGCCGATTGTGCCACCACATTGGTTTTTCCAAAGGCGGTCCCCTTACTGGTCATATCGTCATAGGTCACAAAAGTACCACCCAACAACGTTCCCGGATTAAAGGTCAAAAACTCTTCGCCCTTTACCTCGTTATAAAATTCATTGAGGATGCGCGACATTTCAAAAATGGCACCCGCTCCTGTATTATCATTAAAAATCCCTGAGGAATGTGCCCTTTTTCCGGTAGCTTCTACCTTCCACCCAGAAGACCCCCTTCTGGCCACGGTGGCATAGTTAAAACCTGTGGACGTTTCAAAGTTTAAGGCGATATCGCTCCGCTTGGCGGCTTCTATCAAATCCTTTCTACTGACCTCCAAGGGCTTGCCGGTACTTTCTTCATCCCCCGTAAAAGCCACAATGATCTGGGCATTGGTAAGAAGACCGTTATCATGCAGGGCCTTTAGGGCGTATAAAAGAATAACATCCCCGCCTTTCATATCATTCCCTCCCGGTGCATGGGCAACGCTATCGTTTACCATCTCAAAGGTCTGAAACGGACTGTCTTCTTCAAAGACGGTGTCCAGATGCCCAATAAGGAGCAGTTTTTTTCCTTTTTTGCCTGAAGTTTCGGCAAACAGATGTCCTCCCCTATTCATTTCCTGGGGCATTTCTATCCAATTTGTCTTAAAATTGATCTGATCAAAGGCATCCTTGAAAACCATGCCCACCTCTTTTACCCCTTTGGCATTTAGGGTACCACTATTGATATTCACCACCTTTTCCAAAAAACCTATGGCTTCTGTATTGTTGGCTTCTATGCTCTTTACAATTTTCTTCTCGGTTCTGGAAAGTTTTTGGGCAAGCACAACCGTGCTACATATGATACATAGCAGAAAGCTTAAAGCGTACTTTAATTTCATGGGAAAGGTTATTAGGGTTTATACCCTACTAATCTATAAAACCTTTTTCTCGCATCCAATCCTCATTGAACATTTTACCTACATATCGGCTACCGTGATCATGGAAGAGAACCACAACCACATCATCTTTGGTAAAATGTTCCTTTAATTGAAGTAGGCCTTTTACTGCGGCACCTGCCGAATTCCCTAAGAACATTGCTTCTTCCTTTGCCAGTCTGGCGGTGTAAACGGCGGCATCCTTATCGGTGACCTTGGTAAAACCGTCGATGACATCAAAATTCACATTCTTTGGTAGGATATCCTCTCCAATGCCTTCTGTGATATATGGGTATATTTCGTTCTTGTCGAAAATCCCTGTCTCGTGGTATTTTTTAAATACGGAGCCATAGGTATCTATTCCCCAAACCTTCACCTTGGGGTTCTTCATTTTCAAATAGGATCCAACCCCAGAGATGGTTCCCCCAGTACCAACCCCTACAACAAAATGGGTGACCTTCCCGTCTGTCTGTTCCCAAATTTCAGGTCCGGTACTCAGAAAGTGCGCCTTGCAATTGGATGGATTGTCATACTGGTTCACATACCAAGAATTAGGAATCTCGGTGGCCAATCTTTTGGCGGTGGAATAATAACTTCTTGGATCTTCAGGTTCAACATCGGTTGGGCAAACATGAACCTCACTGCCCATGGCCTTAAGAATATCTACCTTTTCCTTGGACTGCTTGTCGCTGATCACACAGATCATTTTATACCCTTTTACCACTGCTGCCAGGGCCAAGCCCATTCCGGTATTCCCAGAGGTCCCTTCAATGATGGTACCTCCCGGTTTTAGGATGCCTGCTTCCTCCGCATCTGTAATCATCTGCAGGGCCATACGGTCCTTTACAGAATTGCCAGGGTTAAAGGTCTCATATTTAGCGAGTACCAAACAAGGTAGTTCTGCCGTTAATTTATTCAATTTTACCAAGGGGGTGTTCCCAATGGTTCCCAATATGTTTTCTGCGTATTCCATAGTTACTGCAAAGATACAATTTTACTAATTTTTGTGATACTATTCACCCACTTCTCTCAGCCCGAAAATTGGAATTTCTTAGTCCGTTGATTTTCAGGAAGGCCAGCCTTGATTCCATTACAGAAGCCAAGGTTATTGGGATTGATTTAGTTGCTCGTCGATCAACTAAAAAACCAATTCCTACTCGAACTTAATCGCCTTGACAGGGGATATTTTGGTAATGATATAAGAAGGGATCAGAAGCATCAAGAGGCAGAGGAACAAAACCCCAATATTGAGGGTAAGTACCGTGACCACGTCCAGATGTACAGGGATATAATCTATGTAGTATTCCTGCGGATTGGGAAATTTGAACATACGGTATTTCTCCTGTGCCAAAAGCAGTCCCAAGCCCAGTAGATTGCCCCAAAAGAGGCCAACCCCAATTAAATAGGTGGCATTGTACAAAAATACCTTTCTGATGCTCCAGTTGCTGGAGCCCAAAGCTTTTAGGATCCCTATCATTTGGGTACGTTCCAAAATAAGCACCAAAAGGGCGGTGATCATATTGATGCCCCCCACAATGACCATGATCCCAATGATAAGCGCGATATTAAAATCGAAGAGCCCTATCCATTCGAAGATCTTATAGTATTTGTCCTTTATATTCTGGGTGTCCAGATTGGAGAGGGTTTTCCCATAAATCTCTTTGGTCTTCTGGTCTATATCATCAAAATTATGAAGGAACACCTCAAAATTTCCTGCTTCGTTGCTCTCCCATTTGTTCATCCGTTGGATGTGGCGCAGATCTATAAAAATATAGTTACTATCAAATTCCTCAAAACCGCTGTCATAGACGCCCACGATTTTAAATTTCCGTTGGTTGGGGATTTGGGAAGGGTCGTCATCCTTCAGGAAAAAGGTAAAAAAAGAATCCCCCGTTTTTAGCTGTAACCTAGTGGCGAGAATTTGGGAAATGAGCACCTCATCATTTAAATCTCCAGTATACCTGGGCAACGTACCCTTAACCAAATAATCTTTGAACGCCTTCCACTCGAAATCTTTGCCCACCCCTTTGGCAATTATACCCTCAAAGGTATCCTCAGTTCGGATGATTCCGCCCTTACTGGCTACGGCCTGCACATGGCTAATACCATCGATGTCCTTAAATTCCGGGTAAAATTCCTGTTCCAGGGATACGGGGACCACCGACACATCGGAGGTATTGTTATCGTAGTTGTAAATTTGGATATGCCCGTTAAAAGCGGCCACTTTTTCGCGAATTTTATGCTTGAGGCCCACGCCCGTGGCAATGGCAATCAGCATCATGATTACCCCCAATGCAATAGCCACAATCGCTATTTTTATAATTGGTGCGGAAATACTACTTTTATGCTCTTTGCCCTTGATAAGTCGCTTGGCAATAAAAAATTCTAAATTCAATCTATGGGGTTTTTATCCATTTTCAAAAGTACATTTTTATTGTGGGTTTTGATACTTTCTTCTTGTGGAAACAAAATGACATCCCACAAAAATACCAACGATAGCATTACCGCCCAGGTACCGGAGCCTGTTTTGGCTTCTGTGGTCGTGGCTGCCAATAGCACTGCGGAATATCTCCCCTTGCTCGAGAATAAAAAGGTAGCCGTAGTGGCCAACCAGACCAGTGTCATCTTCAAAAAACAAGGCTATACCCATTTGGTGGATTCCCTCTTGGCCCTTCAGATCGATGTAAAAAAAGTCTTTGCCCCAGAGCACGGTTTCCGTGGGGAGGCAGATGCCGGGGAGGCGGTTAAAGACGGACTGGATACCAAAACCGGGCTGCCCCTGATATCCCTCTACGGAAAAAACAAAAAACCATCGGATGAACAACTGCAGGGTTTGGATGTGGTCCTTTTTGATATCCAGGATGTAGGAGTGCGGTTCTACACCTATATCGCTACCCTACAATTGGTGATGGAAGCCTGTGCCAAGAACAATATCCCCGTGATTATTTTGGATAGACCCAATCCCAATGCCAGTTATGTGGACGGTCCTACCATGGAGGCCAAGCACACCAGCTTTTTGGGGATGACCACCATCCCTTTGGTCTATGGGATGACCATTGGCGAATACGCCCAAATGCTGAATGGTGAAAATTGGTTGGAAGGCAAGAAGAAGGCCGACATCACCGTGATCCGCCTAAAAAACTACACCCATAATACCGAGTACCACCTGCCGATTAGGCCTTCCCCAAATCTGCCCAATGACAGGAGCATCAATCTGTATCCAAGTCTAGGCCTTTTTGAAGGGACCAACGTCAATGCAGGGCGGGGCACAGAATATCAGTTTCAACGCTATGGGGCATCTTTTATGAACCCTTCGGCCTATGATTTCAGCTATGTGCCCAAACCCAATTTCGGATCCAAATATCCCAAGGAAGAAGGCAAGACCTGCTACGGCAAGGACCTTTCCAATAGCCCAAAACTACAACGGGTCACCCTGGCCTGGTTGATAGATGCGCATAAAAATACTGCCGATAAGAGTAAATTTTTCTTGACTGATTCCTTTACCAAACACTCGGGAACGGAAAAACTACAGCGGCAGATAGAAGCCGGACTTTCCGAAGAGGCCATTAAAAAAACATGGCAGGCCGACTTGGATGCCTTTAGAAAGATTCGGATAAAATATTTGATGTACGACTAAAACTTTTATTGCTCCGCCTTTACGGCAGAAGTATCCACTGACCGATTTCGCTTTTTCTGGAAAGGAATCCCCAACAGCTTCCCAATATTGGCATTGTCCGCTGCATTGGGATGGGTGTCTACCCCATAGACGATCTCCTCATTGGGCAGTTTGGTGAAGGTGCCCAGAAGTCGGTCCCAAATGGAAAAGATATTCCCATAGTTCGAATCCGTATACGGCAATACATAATGGTGGTGCACCTTGTGCATGTCCGGGGAAACGATCACATAACTCAACAGATCATCCACCTTTTTGGGCAAGGTAATATTGGCATGGTTGAACTGCGACAAGACAACGGAAAGGGACTGGTAGAGCATAACGATGCCTATGGGCGCCCCAACGACCATCACCCCAAAACAGGTGAACAGAAAACGGATGACGCTCTCCCCCGGATGGTGCCTATTGGCGGTAGTAGTATCTACCTCATGGTCTGTATGGTGGATCAGGTGAAAGCCCCAGAGTACTTTTATCTTATGCTGCACCCAATGGGCAAACCAGGCCCCTATAAAATCCAACAATAAGACCCCTAGGAAAATCTTGCCCCATAAAGGCATGCCACCCAGCCAGTTTAGAATCCCAAAATTATGGGTCACGGTCCAGTCGCTGGTCTTTAAAAGGATAAAGGCGAGGGCAAAATTGACCACAATGGTAGTAAGGGTAAAAAAGATATTGAGGGCCCCGTGCCTAAACTTCTTATACTTGAACTTAAACAAGGGCACGGCGTATTCCAACAGCCAAAAGAAAGTAATCCCCGACACCAGGATGATACTCCTATGGGAGGAGGGAATGGTTTCAAAATAACTGATAATGGCTTCCATACCTGCAATATAAACAACCTGCCCAACATTTCAAATGTGGATTAGAGTGTGAGCTTATTTTAATTTCACCCTTCGCTTCATTTCCTCCACAATATTGAAGGCAGCGGGGCAAATGGCAACATTCTTTAGGGTCAGGTTACTGATCTGTTGGAACTTCTTACGGTCCGTATGGGGAAATTCCCTGCAGGCTTTTGGGCGCACATCATAGATCATACAGTAGTTCTCGGCATCCAAAAAGGTACAGGGCACACTCTGCAGCACATAGTCGTTCTCCTCATCGACCCTGAGATAGGTATCAATAAATTTTTGGGGTTTTAGTCGCAGGTGTTTGGCAATCCGCTCCACATCGGCAGTGGTGAACAAAGGCCCTGTGGTCTTACAGCAATTGGCGCAGGTAAGGCAATCGGTGCGCTGGAATTCCTCCTCATGGAGCTCCTGCATCACATAATCCAGATCTTTGGGCGGCTTCTTCTTTAATTTGGCAAAGAATTTCTTGTTTTCCGCGTGCTTTTCCTTTGCTAATTTTGGGAGGTTGCCTAATACTTCGTCCATGGGGCAATAAACTTTTTAAAGTGGGCCAAAATTCCCACATTTGCATGGAAAATACAAATTTAAATGGAGAAGGACATTTTTGGGAACGCTATCCTGGATTATCAATTGGGCACATATACGGAGGATATCAAAACCTACTCCTCCCTGGATGAGGAAGATGTTATTCCCGTACCCTATCTCTTCCGCACCTATAAGGCCATGCCCCCTTTGGAGAAAAAAGCCCTAAAACTGTGCAAGGGCAGTATTTTGGATATTGGTAGCGGGGCAGGGAGCCACAGCCTCTACCTGCAGGAAAAGGGCTTTGATGTCACTGCGCTGGACCATTCGCACGGAGCCGTAGAGGCCTGTAAACTGCGTGGAATAGAAAAAGTAGTGGAGTCTGACCTGTATGATTTTAAGGGCCAAAAATTTGACACCTTGCTGATGCTCATGAACGGAATTGGCATTGTGGGAAAACTAAAAAATCTGGATAAATTCTTTAACCATATCAAGACGTTGTTGAAACCTGGGGGACAGCTATTGTTAGATTCCAGTGATATCATCTATATGTTCGAAGAGGATGAGGACGGTGGGTATTGGCTGCCCGATACGGGAAATTATTACGGGGAGGTGACCTTTACCATGGAATACAAAAAGAAAAAAACCGATGAATTTCCGTGGCTTTATATAGATTACAATACGTTGCAACGTGCGGCACAGAGTTCAAATTTTAACTGTGAGCTTGTAAGCGAGGGAGAACATTACGACTATTTAGCTAAGCTTACCCTAAATCCACAATAGAACCCTTTTGGCTTCGTTATCGTAAGTAAGGTAAGTGAACTAAAAATTAAAGATTTTTGATGCTATGAAATTGAAATATGTATTCCTATTATTAACCGCCTTTTTAAGCGTTTATAGTTGCTCCAAAGATTCCAGTGATGTTGGTTCTGAACCTGAACAAACGGTTGTTGTGAACAAAACCCCCAATCTGCAAGGCACCGGGGATTCTGCAAATGACCTTTTGGCCAACAGCACCTATACCAAGTTATTGATAGAGATCGCCTATGTGGAAGGGTTTAGGCCAACGGCCCGTACCGAAGCCGATGTGATAGAATTTTTAAAGGAAGTTACCTTTAAGCAAGATGTACAGATCATCTACAAGCAATTGGAATCTACAGGCAAGACCTCCTTGACCTTACAGGAAATAGCTGATGAGGAAAAAGAGAATAGGACCGTTTACAATACTGAAGATACCATTGCCGTATATATTTATTTTGCTGATGCCCCATCCGATAAGGATACGCCCAATGGCAACTCGGCCACTTTGGGAGCGGTATACCGAAACACCTCCATGGTGATCTATGAAAGTACCGTACGCAAACTGGCAAATTCCAGTGTATTAATCTCTTTGGCCACGGCAGAAACCGCGACCATGCACCACGAATTTGGACATTTGTTTGGCTTGGTGAATCTGGGAACCGATATGGTAAACAACCACGAATCCCAATCCGAGAATTCCGATGGTGTTGTAGAGGGCGATAACCACTGTGCTATTGACGGCTGTCTAATGAATGCCACCTTAGAGTTCGGCTCCGGGATGCGTAAGATGTTGGTGGCCAAAAACGGTGCCGTCCCGGAATTGGATGCGGAATGCAAGCTGGACCTACAAGCCAACGGAGGCCGATAGTTGGTTGAGACTTGAGACTTGGGACTTGGGACTTGATACAAAAATAAAAATAAAAAAGCTCCTTTTGATGGTTCAGAAGGAGCTTTTTTATTAGGGGATATTTAAATATTTATGGGTCTGTAGGGAGACCTTCCATTTGGGGTTCTTCATCACATAATCTACGATGAGGGGTACCATTTTATCACGGACGCTCCATTCTGGTTGTAGGTATAGGATACAGTTGCCGTGTACTTTGGCTGCCTGTTCCTCGGCAAAGATAAAATCGTGCTTGTTAAAGATGATCATTTTCAGCTCATGGGCCTTGTCATAGATGATCCCTTCCGGCAGTTTGTTCTTTTTGGGGGAGAGGCAGATCCAGTCCCAATGGCCGGTAAGCGGATAGGCTCCGGAAGTCTCTATATGTACCTGCAGGTTTTTGTCCTTTAGGGCAGCGGTAAGCGGGTTCATGTCCCACGTAAGGGGCTCGCCCCCGGTAACTACAATGGTATCCGAGTATTTCGCGGCATTGTCCACTATGGCAGAGATATGCGTTGGCGGATGTGTTTCTGCATTCCAGCTTTCCTTTACATCACACCAATGGCAGCCCACATCGCAACCCCCTACCCTAATAAAATAGGCGGCGGTACCCTTGTGAAACCCTTCTCCCTGTATGGTATAGAATTCCTCCATTAAGGGGAGCATTTCCCCTTTGTCCACCAGCGCTAAAACTTCATTTTTTACCATGGCGCAAAGATACGATAACCCATTAAATATTTAGGCATGGGTAGGAAGAGATAAAATGAGTGAGAAAACTTGCGATAAATAGATTATTTTCTTAATAATTTATGTAGATTTAGGCACAGAATATTCTCAATAAGTTGATTTGGAGGCAGACTACATTTAGAGAGGTTTTTTTTGGAGTAGAAGTCAAACGGTTTGCTTTAGTAATACTTTACCTGTAATTTATGAAAAACATCCTGCTAGTATTTATAATCTTTTTAACCTTAAGCTGTAATTCTCAAAATCAAAAGACAATTGGAACAATAAACGTTTTGTTCATTGGAAACAGTTTAACCTATTACCACGATATGCCACAATCAGTTCAAAAAATGTTGAATGAAACTGATCCTAACATTAAAATTGAACAAAGTACATTTCCTGGAATGTCCTTGTCTGCTCACTTGGATAATATAATTGAATCTAGAACAGAGAATGGAATAAGCACTCGAAAAAAAGTTGAAGGAGAAATTACGGATACGGAAAAAAAGATTGCGGAAAAAAAATGGGATGTTGTTATATTACAAGAGGGAACAGTTGGATTCTTGATCCCAGAAGCAAGAGCGTATAAAATTGAAACTGCGATTTCCGAAATAAAAAAATTGATTACAAATCCTAATTGTAAGTTCATTTTATTCAAGACTTGGCCTTCAAAAAAAGAATATCCCAAAGAATATTGCTATTCGAAATGGGCAATTAATCGTTCATTGGAAAAAGATAAATACTGCTCTCCTGTTATAAAAAACGTTGCACAAGAAATGGAATTGATAAATGAATCGTATGATTTAGTTGCGCAGAAAAATAGCTTGTTGAACTCTGACAATGGAACTAAATTCTACGAAGTTTTGATAAAACATCCCGAAATTGAACTTTATGAGGATGATAGTCATCCGAATAAATATGGGGCTTTTTTAAACGCTTGTGTTTTTTACCAAATGCTTACTGACAAAAAAGCGTCGGGGTTAAAATATACTGGTGAAATTGAACCTAAAACTGCAGAATTGCTAAAGAAGATTTCGGAGTAAAAACTACAGGTCACGAGGCCCAGCTAGCGCGAGCCCCCAGCTAGCGCGAGCGTCACGCTCGTGTCTAAATGGAATTCTAAATTTCACTCAAAAACCTATGTAAACTATATTATAGAATTATCAATTTCCCCAGCTAGCGCGAGCGTCACGCTCGTGCCCATAACAGTAAGAAACGAAGTGATTTATAAATCAAGATGAGCCGAAAATACAAATTCCATAACCCAACCGCAGCCCCCAGCTAGCGCGAGCGTCACGCTCGTGCTTAAGTGCTAGGTCACGATTCATTCAAAAAGATATATAAACTATAAATATGGAATTATCAATTTTCACAAGAATATATAGACGAAGCTTAATTCCCCAGCTAGCGCGAGCGTCACGCTCGTGCCTAAGTGGAAGACTACGATTCA
>JBFIGS010000049.1:0-12687 GCA_041602195.1 Sediminicola sp.
AACAATAAAGAAAAATTTGAAGTGCAATCGCACTCTTATTTTGAAAGTGAGGCCGATCAAGAATTTAAATTAACCAAGACCCTTTTGGAGGATGAACTTTGGAACAAAATCCGTATTGATCCGGGCAATTTACCTACGGGTTCAATTCAGATCATACCCTCCATGGAATACACGAGGTTACACCATAAAGAATTAAAGGCATATGAGGCTAGTGCAAGCCTGACCAATAATGGGGCATTGACCAATTATACCATATCATACCCAACATTGGAAAGAACTTTGTCCATAAACTTCAGTGCCAAATTCCCCTATACCATAGAAAATTGGTCTGAAAGAGCTCCAAGCGGGTTTGGTGAAGGGGCCAAGCTACTTACGACCAGAGCTTCAAAAATTAAAACAATAAATACTCCTTATTGGCAAGAAAATCATAACAGTGACCTATTTTTGCGTGATAGTTTAGGTTTAAAGTAATGGAGGAATTAATTATTGAATATCAAAGGGAATTAGTAGGTACGGTCGTTTGTATCTTAATTTTGTTGATCTCTAGATTTACAAGCATCAAAGCCATCCGGAAGGTTGGTAAATTGCGGGATATCCATGAAGCCCGCACAAGGCTAATCATAAAATATGTTTCAGTTGGACATACCATCTTGCTTGTTGGTGTTCTTATTTTTGTGTGGGGGGTAAATGTTAAGGAATTAGGCTTGGTATTTTCTTCAATTTTTGCAATTTTGGGGGTCGCCCTTTTTGCGAACTGGTCCATCTTGAGCAATATTACAGCGGGCGTCATTTTGTTTTTCTCGTTTCCATTTAAGATAGGTGACAGGATACGGATCTTGGACAAAGAAGTTCCGGATGAAGCGGTAATTATAGACATTAAGGCATTTTATTTTCATATGATCAACGATCACGGGGAACAACTTACCTACCCCAACAATTTATTATTACAAAAAGGAGTCGTCCTTATTGAAAAACAGGTCCATTTAGAGGAGGATGGAACCGGTATTCTTTAGTCTTGTTAAAGAATTTCTAAAAATTACTTGTTAGTTGTTAATCTTTCTATATTTGAGGGCCAACTAAAAATCAACAGCATGCGCCACTTTCTGGTATTTTGTATAGGGATACTATTTTCCACTAATCTGATCCTTGCCCAACTGCCAAAAAAAAGCACAACTTCAGACATCTACCACTCCGTTCAGAAATTGAACTTTTTAGGTACTGCCCTATATATTGCAGCACATCCCGATGATGAAAACACCAGGCTAATTTCATACCTGTCCAACAAAGTAAAAGCTAGAACTGCTTATTTATCCCTTACACGGGGAGATGGGGGGCAAAACCTTATAGGAACAGAATTAAGGGAACTTCTCGGGGTACTGAGAACAGAGGAATTATTGGCCGCACGCAGGATAGATGGGGGCGAACAGTATTTTACCAGAGCCAACGATTTTGGATATTCCAAACACCCGGACGAAACCTTGGAAATATGGAATAAAGAAGCTGTTTTAGGCGATGTTGTTTGGGCCATCCGAACCCTAAAACCCGATGTGATCATCAACCGATTTGACCATAGATCGCCAGGTTCTACCCACGGGCATCATACCTCTTCGGCCATGTTGAGTGTAGAAGCGTTTGACCTTGTCAATGATAAAAACGCCTACCCCTCCCAACTGACCCTGACAGATACATGGCAACCCAAGCGGTTGTTCTTCAACACCAGTTGGTGGTTTTATGGTAGTGAAGAGAATTTCAAGAATGCGGATAAATCCAATATGATTTCATTAGATGTGGGTGTTTATTATCCCTTAATGGGGCTTTCCAATAATGAGATTGCATCCATGGCCAGCAGCCAGCACTTATGTCAAGGCTTCGGAAGAATTTCAACCAGAGGTAGTGAAGATGAATATATAGAACTGCTCAAAGGAGACCTGCCCTTGGACAAGACTACTATTTTTGATGGTATTGACACCTCTTGGTCCAGAGTTAAAGGTGGCAAAGCCATTGGAGAACTTTTATATGGGGTTGAAAACAACTTCAATTTCAAGGATCCCATTGTTCATTTGCCTGAATTGATGGAGGCCTACAAGCTCCTACAAAATACTTCAGATGAGCACTGGAAATCTATCAAAACAAAAGAATTAGAAGAAATTATTACCGCAGTAGCTGGATTATATGTAGAGGCTTCCTCTGAGGATACAGATGCCGTTCCAGGCAGCACCATCACTATTGATATTGAAGTATTGAAAAGGACCACGGCAAATCTTCAGCTGAACAGCATCAAAATCTCTGGCGCTCCTGTTGCCCTTTCCCCTAACCTACCTCTAAAAACCAATATTAAAGAGAATTTCAAAATAGATTTTAAAATTCCTGAAAACACGGAGTATACCAGTCCCTATTGGCTAACCAAAAAAGGAAGTCTGGGAATGTATGCCGTGGAAGATCAAAAACTAATTGGAAAAGCCGAAACCCCAATTCCTTTTACGGTAACCTTCGATCTGGAAATTGAGAATACACCCATCGCGATAAACAGTCCTGTGGTTCACCATTACTCAAAACCTGATAAAGGGGAAATTTATGAGCCGTTTGAAGTATTGCCGCAAATTACCACCCGAATTAATGACAAGGTTATCATATTCTCGGATTCGGAAACCAAAGAATTACCTGTACATATCAGGGCGGGTAAAGATAATATTGGTGGCAATATTTCATTGGAGGTCCCTGAGAACTGGAAGGTGACCCCTACAGAGATCAATTTTAACATTGCTCAAAAAGGAGATGAAAGCACCGTCTATTTCAAGGTAACCCCGCCTAATAAAGAAAGTGAAGGAGAAATTACACCCAGAGTAACAGTAAACAAAAAGGTGTATTCCCAAGAGTTGGTGGTCATCAATTATGACCATATTCCAAAACAATCTGTGCTCTTGCCCGCTTCTGTAAAGGTGGTCCGATTAAATATTCAGAAAGAGGGTGAAAATATTGGATATATCATGGGCGCGGGAGATGATGTCCCAAAGAGTTTGGAGCAAATCGGGTACAAGGTTTTTCCTATTGACCTCAATAGTGTTCAGGAAGGAACATTATCAAAATACGATGCTATTGTAGTAGGAATAAGGGCCTATAATGTTGTGGATGCCCTGAGGTTTAAGCAAAAATATTTGTTGGACTATGTAAAAGATGGTGGAAATTTAATTGTTCAATACAACACCTCTGGAAGAAATGGCTTGAATTTTCCCAATCTTGCCCCCTACCCTCTTAACGTTTCTAGAGATAGGGTTACAGATGAAAATTCTCCAGTGACCATTTTGGCAAAAGAGCATCCCATTGTAAATATCCCAAATAAAATTAGCGTAACCGACTTTGATGGTTGGGTACAGGAACGAGGTTTGTACTTTCCCAATGAATGGGGCAAGGAATTTACTCCGATACTTTCAATGCAAGACAAAGGAGAATCACCGACCAAAGGCAGTTTATTGGTGGCTCCTTATGGAAAAGGCTATTATATTTACACAGGATTAAGTTTCTTCAGGGAATTACCGGAAGGTGTTGCCGGGGCCTATAAACTATTCGCAAATATGCTATCTTTAGGCAAAGAAAATAGCAATCCAGAAAACTCCCTTAAAAACTAGCCATGCAAGATAAATTTGATTGGAAGAAAGAATATACTGCCGTACTCATATTAAATGTAATCTACATTGTTATTTTTTACTTCATAATGACACTTAATAAGTAATATGGGAGTATTAGATTGGAGTATACTAGTAGGGACCTTATTATTTATTGTAGGCTATGGTGTTTGGAAAACACGGGGAAACAAAAACGTCAATGACTATGTGCTAGGAGGCAGTGAGGCCAAATGGTGGACCATAGGTCTTTCTGTAATGGCCACACAAGCAAGCGCCATTACTTTCTTATCCACACCAGGACAGGCGTTCCATGATGGAATGGGCTTTGTTCAGTTCTATTTTGGGCTTCCTTTGGCCATGATCATCATCTGTATTGTTTTTATTCCTATCTATCATAGATTAAAAGTATATACTGCCTATGAATTATTGGAAAACCGATTCGATCTAAAGACACGCACCCTTACCGCTTTTCTGTTTCTCATACAACGGGGATTATCTGCTGGAATAACCATTTATGCTCCTTCCATTATATTGTCTGCCGTTCTTGGTTGGGATTTGTGGACCTTGAATATTATCATAGGAATCCTTGTGATCATCTATACCGTTTCCGGGGGAACTAAAGCTGTAAGCGTCACCCAGAAGCAACAAATGTTCATAATTATGGCCGGAATGTTCGTTGCCTTCTTTTTTATCCTGGGCTATCTCCCCAACGATATTACTTTCAGTAAAGCCTTAAAAATTGCTGGAGCCAGCAATAAATTGGATATTCTGAATTTTGACCTAAATACAAATACCAGATATACTTTTTGGAGTGGTATTACAGGTGGATTGTTCTTGGCCTTGGCCTATTTTGGTACCGACCAGAGTCAGGTACAACGGTATTTGTCAGGTAAGTCTATAAGAGAGAGCCAAATGGGATTAATTTTTAACGGAATCTTAAAGATACCAATGCAATTTTTCATTCTCTTGGTAGGTGTTATGGTCTTCGTATTCTATCAATATAATTCCTCTCCGTTAAACTTCAATCCGGCTGCGACCAATGCTGTAATGCAATCTCCTTTGGCCAATGACTACAAGATATTGGAAGAAGGGCATTTGGAATTGGAAGTGGAAAAGAAAATGGCTCAAAACAGATATTCTGCTGCCTTGGATCTGAAAGAATATGATGCCACAGAAGAAGCTAAGCAGAATATTATTTCCATTAATAAAAAAGAAAGATATAATAGGGACGCTGCCAAGGCCATGATCCAGAAGGCAGATAACAATATTGAAACCAATGATAAGGATTATGTGTTTATCCATTTTATACTTAATTACCTACCAAAAGGACTGGTTGGACTCTTGCTGGCGGTAATTTTATCTGCAGCCATGTCCTCCACAGCCTCGGAATTAAATGCATTGGGTACCATTACCGCCCTAGATCTCTATAAACGCTATAGGATCTCGGGCCTTACGGACGAGCACTATGTAAAGATTTCCAAGTTATTTACCCTGTTATGGGGCATCGTGGCAATAATCATTGCCTGCGCAGCTAATTTATTTGACAATCTGATTCAATTGGTAAACATCATTGGATCTATATTTTATGGAAATGTCTTAGGAATTTTCTTAATAGCCTTCTTTTTCAAATATATCAAAGGGAATGGGGTATTTGTTGCTGCCATAATCACACAAATAATTGTGATCATTGGATATAAATACGATTGGATGTCCTATTTATGGCTGAATGCTTTTGGCTGTGGGCTGGTCATAACCCTGGCCTACATCCTAGAAGGTTTTGATAGATTACTTAAGAAGCCTCCTATTAAGCCCGAAGATCTTTAAGTACACTTAAAAAGTTGCTATAGAGAACCTAAATAGCAACCACTAATTCCCCTACCCTAAAACGTAGGTTTAGGGCAAAATGTCATTTTATTAACTGTATTTTGTACATTTGATTAACAGAAAGGAATTGTATTGAAAGTCTAGGTAAATCCGCTAGCATCATCGGAGTAGAATCTGAAGAACTTAATACATTTCCTATTTTAATGTTTCAATGATTTGTTTAAGAATTAGAATTTAATTAATCCGAGGATAACCTCTTTTAAAGTTAATTATGCTTATCAATGCCACTCACCAATATAGAGTTGAACAAAAAATACTAGTTGCAGTAGATTGCATTATTTTTGGCTTCGATTCCAAGAATTTAAAACTGCTGCTTTTTAGAAGAAAGGTAGAACCGTTAAGAGGATCATGGTCTTTAATTGGTGCCTTTATAAAAAATGACAGTTCCGTATTGGACGGAGCAAAGCAAATTTTATTTGAATGTACCGGTTTGGAAGATGTGTATCTCGAAGAACTAAAAACCTATGGTGATGTTTATAGAGATCCAGGGGAACGTGTTATATCTATTGCACATTACAGTTTGATACGAATAAACGACTTTGAATTGGAACACGTGGAAAAGTTTGATGCCAGATGGTTCAATTTGGATGAAATTCCGGAATTAATCCTGGATCACCGCCAAATGGTTGAAGATGCCATTGTAAAACTGAAGAATAAAGCCCGTCACCAGCCCATAGGATTCAATCTGCTTCCTGAATATTTTACCATCCCCGAGCTTCAGACACTTTATGAAAGTATTTACCAACGGGAGCTGGACCCAAGAAACTTCAGAAAAAAGATATTATCGCTGGACATACTCAACAAGACTACAAAAAAAGATAAATCAGGTTCAAAAAAGGGCGCATTCCTTTACTGTTTCAACAAGGAAAAATTCGATACCCTAATCGCAAAAGGGTATAATTTTGAGATTTAAATACCCCCGTTTCTAAATTATTTAAACTTTTTTAATCTCAGCTAGCAATTTATCAAATATAAATGTAATTTGTACATTTATCAACTTAGTGTAGTTGTGCTGTTAATTACGAAGCCAAGAATGGGAGCCTTAATAGGTTAATCACACCAAAAGGATCAATTCAGGAATAAGAAACTTATATAAACAGGCCTGAATAGGAAAGATTATATTAATTGCTATTGAAGATGACTCAAGAAAAAGTAGCTGCTTATTTTAAAAAACATTATGGCAACGATCCCTATATCATAAAATCTCCTGGGAGGGTTAATATCATTGGGGAACATACCGATTACAACCTCGGTTATGTATTACCTGCCTCCATTGAAAAGTCGATCTACTTTGCCCTTCAAAAGAACAATTCCCAGAACCTCCAAATTGAGGCCTTTTTAAGCGAACCAGAAAAAATAACCCTCCCCATTAATGGTACTGCTAGTAATTTTGAGTCTTTTTGGGGAAACTATTTTGAGGCGATCTTGCACATCCTAGTGGATAAGGAATATCCGATACAAGGCTTGGATTGTGTTTTTGGGGGAGATATTCCTATAGGATTTGGCCTGTCCTCTTCCGCTGCCCTTTGCTGTGGTTTCACCTATGCCGTCTCAGTTGCCTTGGATCTTAAAATTCCTAGGGAAGAAATAGCCCTGATTGCCCAAGCAGCTGAACACAAAATAGGTTTGAACTGTGGTTTAATGGACCAATACGCGGTGCTTTTTGGTAAAAAATACAACGCCCTCTTCTTAGATTGTAAAGATTTGAGCCATTCCTATATACCAATCAATTTAAAGGGATATAGCTGGATCTTGATCAACTCCAATATTAAACATGAATTGGCTGTAGATTCTGAATATAACCTGCGTAGAAAGTCATGTGAAAAAGTAGTTCTAAAACTGAAGGAGTCCCATGAGGAAATCACTTCCTTAAGAGGAGTATCCATGGATGATTTGAAGGAGATCAAAGATCATATTTCTGAGACAGATTTCAGAAGAGCAGGTCATGTGATCCAAGAGAATAAACGTGTATTAAGAATGATCGAAGCCCTAAAAGACGGGGATGCGACACAAGTGGGTTCCATTCTATTGGAAGGCCATAGGTCTTTATCCACAGAATATGAAGTGAGCACCAAAGAATTGGATTTCTTGGTGGAAATTGGCCAAAAACAGGAAGGAGTGCTCGGATCTAGAATGATGGGTGGAGGTTTTGGTGGATGTACCATCAATCTTATCAAAGATGAATTTGAAGAAAGTGCTGTCAAAGGTATAATAGATGCCTATAAGGCCGAAACAGGAATTGACGCCATCTACAACCATTTGGAAATTGGCAATAGTGTCCAATTGTTATCTTCTTAAAAAATTAAATAATGACCGAAAACTTTAACTCTACACCACATAGGCGTTACAATATTCTAACCGGAGAATGGGTTTTGGTATCCCCTCACAGGACTAACAGACCTTGGCAGGGCAAAAAAGAGGTTACTTCTGTAAAGGAAAAAATTGCCCATGATCCCAATTGTTATTTATGTGCAACCAATACAAGGATCAACGGAGAAGTGAATCCTGATTACAAAGATACCTTCGTCTTTGCCAATGATTTTGGTGCCCTTTTACCAGATAGCCCATCTTTTGACTATCAGGATGGACTTTTGGTCGCCTCAAGTGAAACTGGGGTATGCAAGGTCATTTGTTTTTCTCCCAACCATTCAGAAACCATCGCGGATATGGATCTGGATGCGTTGGAAAAGGTTATTGCCACATGGCAAGAGGAATATAGTGTCCTTGGCGCTGATCCCGCAATCAACCACGTACAGATTTTTGAGAATAAAGGGGCTATAATGGGTTGTAGCAACCCACATCCTCACGGACAGATTTGGGCTCAAAAGTCGATCCCCAATGAAGTACTTAAGAAAACCGAAAAACAAAAGGAATATTTTGATACCTACGGCAGTAGTTTGTTGAGCTCCTATGTAGCTCAGGAATTGAAGTTGAAGGAACGTCTCATATTTGAAAATGACAATTTTGTGAGTCTCATCCCTTTTTGGGCCGTATGGCCTTTCGAGGTTATGATTGTTCCAAAAAAACAGCGACAGCATATTGCCCAACTAACGGCATTGGAGAAAAGGGATTATGCTGAACAATTGAAAATGGTCACCCAAAAATATGACCTATTGTTCGACACTTCCTTTCCTTATTCTGCAGGGATTCATCAGGCTCCAACGGATAAGGAATATCCGGAATGGCATCTGCATATGAGTTTCTACCCTCCCCTTTTACGTTCCGCAACGGTAAAAAAGTTTATGGTGGGCTATGAAATGTTTGGCATGCCACAGCGAGATATAACTGCGGAAATTGCAGCTGAAAGATTAAGAAGCGTCTAAATTTTAAACTTCATTTTATTTAAAAAGCTTACATGTCATCCTCATTCTAGCAATAAAAGCCCATTATCTAAAAAATAGACACAAAAAAACCCAACAGTATAACTGTTGGGTTTTAATAAACTTAAAAGGTGTTTGCCTACTTAGCACCCCACTCTTTTAATGAATCTTTGTTCATTTTGATATAATCTGCGTTACCGGCAGCTTCTGCACCGGCCAATGACTTCTTAGCAGCTTCTATTGCTCCCTTTTTATCTCCAGCCTTTGCGTAGATCAAAGATTGCTGTCTCAATTGCCAAAATGCAGGTTTGTCTGTCATGGACATTGCTTTATCCATCCAAGCCTTAGCTTTTGCGATATCTTTCCCTTCACTGTAATAATAAACAGCTGCAGCATAATAATCACCAGCACCCGGTCCTGCCATAGTTTTTTCAATATCCTTCATCACCATGGCATCTGTTGGCACATCAAATTTTACCCCAACATAGGATGTTTCCCAAAGGATGCCCAATACAGCAGAATTGCTGGTTAGGTCATCAAAGGTCATGGTAAATGTCTCTATCGGCATTTCCATTTTATTTACCTCAACCATTGTTTTGGCAGCAACTTTAGTTTCATCCCATTCTGCTGGAGTTCCACCACCTTGTGAGTCTGTATAGAAAAACACCTCCCAAGAAGTAGCTCCTGGCTTTGTAAAAATTGCATAAGTGCCCGCTTTTAGAGCTTGTCCATCAACCGTAACATCGGTACTAAACGTAATTTTTGTTCTGGCATTGGCTCCTGTACGCCAAAGCTTATCATAAGGTACCAAATCTCCGAAAATGGTCCTACCCCTCATAGAGGGTCTTGAGTAATCCAAAGTAACATCGGTCAACCCTACAGTCTGCCATACTTTTGCGGCCGGACTTGGAGCTGGAGTTTCAATTTGTGCCTGTACCGAATAGGTAGCTACAACGGCTAATAATATTAGTACTAATTTTTTCATTTGATTACGATTTATACGTTTCTACAAAACTACCTATAATGTCACGGTAGATTTGTTAAGAATTCCTTAAATAATAAGAATGGAACTTACGATTAATTCATCCAAAAGGGCGCCGAGATTGTCCCCTTGTCCGTATAAAATGTAAGGTAGTAAACTGCTGAATTTAAGGTTGCCAGGTTGACGGTGTTTTCCCTAATGTCTTTCCCCATAATATAATTTATGCGTCGACCATTGGTATCAAAAATAGCTCTCCCCAAAATTTCGCCTTGAATCTCGTATTCCAGCTCCCTTGCTCCAAAACGCTTAAATATTCGTAGACCCTGCTTATTCTCTGTAGGTAAAGGTTCTTCAATAAATTCATCTGAGGTATCAAATGAAAAAAGCCTTGATTCCGACGTTATCATGGGACTGTTATTGGTGAATTTTTCTGACGAAAGAAGATAGTGGTTTTCATCTGTGAAGGTAATTCCTTCAGCTTGCAAGAACCCAAGGTTCAATTCCTTCTTCTCCACGGTTCCTGAAAATATGTTATTTGCTGCTAAATTTTCCGCGCGTATAACAAAGGGCAATAAAAATTTGGAGTACCCAATCAAATATAGGACCTGGGTGATTGGATTAAAACTAGCTCCCGTCACTAAGCCGTTAACTGCATATTCTCCAATTTTAGATGCTATATAAATTCCTGGGGTTTTAGGAATCCCGTAGGCTACCGTACCGTTGCTCTGCCACTGTTTGGTCAGAATAACAAGTTGGTCATTCAAAACAAAAAGGGCTTCCGCATCCCAGTCGCTATTGGTGCTAGGCGTAAAGTCGGTCTGATCTGAATAAGAATATTCAATTTTTTCAGCCTCAACTGAATTGGAGGTATCATACTCTGATTTTAGGATCCTATACACTGCCAAATCCCGTCTATTACCATTGTTGTTTCCAATTTCTCCAATATAAATATAGGTATCGTCCTGTGCTATATCTTCCCAATCTATATTAACCGCGTTGATAATGGTGATGGTCCTTGTTACCTGTAAAGAAGTAGTATCTAGTTCGAAAAGCTGGGCCGTATTGCCTGAATCATTATGAGTGACAATTTTATTATTGTAAAATATTAATCCTGATGTCTCAAAAATGGCTTCAGGAAGCAACCCCAATTCCCTGACATTTTCCTGTGCAAGGCCCATGGCCACAAAGAAAACAAAGCAAATGTTTAAAATAAATGTTTTCATAACTGGTACGATTACGGAAATGTACAAAATTAGAGGGTCAAGGTAAATAAATTAAGCTGACCTTAATCATTACATCGATAACCTTTAGGCCAGATGATTTTTTCGATACACCAATTCGTAATATTTTTATTTTGTTTAACTTTTTTAATTATTATTCAAACAATAATACCCCTATCTTTGGGCAAACCTAAGTAATGAAATTATACCAATTACGCTCAAAACAAGCATTGCCCATTTCTCAACAAGTGGCTTGGGACTTTTTGTCCCAGCCTAAAAATTTAAAGACCATCACCCCTGAGCATATGGGTTTCCATATACTTTCTGGAGATGAAAAACCCATGTTCCCCGGGCAGATCATACAATATAAAGTTTCCCCATTTCCTGGATTTACAACCAAATGGGTCTCTGAAATAACCCAAGTTGAACACGGTCATTATTTTGTGGATGTCCAATTGTTCGGTCCATATGCCCTATGGCACCATAAACATTTTATAAAGCCGATTGAAGGTGGTGTTATCATGGAAGATATTATTGATTATAAATTACCCTTTGGAATATTTGGGCAATTGGCACACCCCTTCATTGTAAAAAAACAATTAAAGCAAATATTTAAATTCAGGGAGGAAAAATTAACCAGTCTTTTCGGCACAATGGAAAATATGCCCAACGAATTAACATTTGATTCGTTTTAAAGAACACTTTTAAAAAAATAACTAAGAAAATTTAAAAAAATGAGGAAAAACATAGTATTAATAGGCGGCACCCACGGAATAGGCCATGCTATTGTTACCCAGTTAGCATCGGAGAACAATATCTTTATTGCATCGCGGAATAAGGAAGGCATAGAGAACTTGGATGTTGAACATATACCGTTTGATGCCACAAAAGATGATTTGGATGCTGGTCAGTTTCCAGATGAGATTCACGGTTTTGTATTCTGCCCAGGAAGTATCAATTTAAAACCTTTTAAAATGATGGGTCTGGATACCTTTGAGCAAGACATGCATTTGAACTTTTTCAGTCTTGTCAGAGTGCTTAAAACCCTTATGCCCAAAATAACCGAAAACGCCAGTATGGTATTCTTCAGTACTGTTGCCGTAACCAGCGGCATGCCCTTCCATACTAGTGTCTCTGCATCTAAGGGAGCTATAGAAGGTTTTGCGAAATCCCTAGCGGCCGAATACGCACCTAAATTACGAGTGAACGTAGTGGCTCCATCTTTGGTAGACACTCCATTGTCCTCCAGATTATTGAACAACGATAAGAAAAGAGAAGCCATGGCAGAAAGACATCCCTTAAAAAGGGTAGGAACTCCTGAGGATATCGCCAATATTGCCGTATTTTTATTGAGTGAGGATAGCAGTTGGATGACAGGCCAAATTATTGGTGTGGATGGCGGACTATCCACTTTGAATGTTAATTAGAAGGATCATGCATGAATAAAAAGGTATCAGTTTTTTGGTTTAGGAGAGATTTGCGTTTGGATGATAATGTAGGATTTTTGGCGGCCCTAAAAGGGGAGCATCCAGTGCTGCCTATTTTCATATTTGATAGTGAAATTTTAGAGAAGCTACCTGAGAACGATCCGCGAGTCACCTTTATTTATGACACCTTGCAACAAATGCGATCTGAGCTTCAAGATAATCATGGGAGCT
>JBFIGS010000050.1:0-12543 GCA_041602195.1 Sediminicola sp.
AATGGGGGATAAGAAGAAAATTTTAGAGCTATCCGAGCGTAATGCAAAATACTTTAGACAGGAAAGATTTAAGCAAGAGAAGATAATAGACCCCAACAGACATGCCAATAGGATTATGGCTCAGATGCAAAAGGATTTGAGGCTATCTGAAGAGCCAAGGCATATTGAATGTTTTGATAACTCAAACATACAGGGGACAAATCCCGTAGCGGCCTGTGTTGTTTTTAAGGATGGAAAGCCATCAAAAAAGGATTATCGTCATTATAATATTAAAACGGTAGAAGGACCAGATGATTTTGCCTCTATGGAGGAAGTGGTATTTAGAAGATACAAGAGACTTCTAAATGAAGCAGAGCCCTTACCACAGCTCATTGTAATAGATGGGGGAAAAGGACAATTGTCATCTGCCTTAAAGAGCTTGGATCTTTTGGGGTTAAGGGGCAAAATTGCTATCATTGGGATAGCAAAACGACTAGAAGAGATTTATTTTCCCGGGGATTCAATCCCATTATATCTTGATAAAAAGTCTGAATCATTAAAGATCATCCAACAACTGCGTAACGAGGCCCACCGCTTTGGCATTACTTTCCACAGGAACAAGAGAAGTAAGGGGGCCATTAATTCAGAGTTGGAAGGCATTGAGGGAATTGGAGAAAAAACCGCCCAAGATTTACTAAAAACATTTAAGTCGGTGAAGCGCATTAAAGAAGCTTCGGTTGAAGACCTGGCCAAAACGGTTGGCTCGGCCAAGGCAAAGAAAATTTATGAAACATTTCATTAAAGAATTAACTTGATCCTATGAAAAACAAAATTCTCATTTACCTCATTCTTTTTTGCTTTGGAACCATTTTTTCCCAAGAAAAAGAGCTTAAGGTGGGACTTGTGCTTAGCGGAGGGGGTGCTAAAGGTCTTGCCCACATTGGAGCATTGAAGGTTATTGAGGAATCTGGGGTAAAAATTGATTATATAGGAGGTACAAGTATGGGGGCAATTATAGGGGCCCTGTATGCCTCGGGATATTCTGCGACCGAACTCGACTCTATTTTTCAGAGCACAAATTTTTCAAAATTAATTCAGGACAATCTACCCCGAAGTGCCAAGACGTTCTATGAGAAGGAAGATTCAGAACGATATGCCCTGACACTTCCGTTCAACAATTTCAAAATCTCCTTTCCACAAGCCCTTTCTGGGGGGCAAAAAATATATAATGAATTGGTAAGGCTTTTGTACCACGTTAAGGACATTAGGGATTTTGATAAGTTGCCCATTCCATTTTTGTGTGTAGCCACGAACGTGGAGACTGGGGAAGAGGTTTTGTTAAAACAGGGTTACCTGCCTGAGGCAATTCTGGCGAGTGGTACCTTTCCTTCCCTTTTTGAGCCTTCGGAAATAGAAGGTGCCATATTGATAGATGGAGGTGTCGTTAACAACTATCCCATCAAGGAGGTAAGGGAGATGGGGGCTAATTTTCTGATCGGTGTAGACGTACAGCACGGACTATCCAACAGAGAAGCACTATTGTCGGCAACCGAGGTATTATTGCAGATCAATAATTATAGGACCGTGAAAGATATGGTGAAAAAATCCAAAGAAACGGATATCTATATACAGCCAAATATTGAGAAATACTCGGTAATTGATTTTGCTCTGGGTAAGAGCATAGTTCGAAGTGGGGAGGTAGCGACGAGTGCCAAATATGCCGAACTAAAGGAATTGGCCATACGGCAAAATAGACCGGAGACTACCAAAAAAAGAGTGGCAACCAAGGACTCTCTGACCATTAACGGACTTGTCCTAAAAGGGAACAATAACTACACTAGGGGGTATATAAAGGGAAAATTGCGACTTAATCTGGAAAACGAAATGTCGTTTGAAAAGTTACAGCAAGGGGTCAACAATTTAGCTGCAACTGGAAACTTTAGAACCATACGATATGAATTGGCGCCCGATGGCCCAGATGCCGTGGATTTGATAATGAATTTAAGGGAAAACCCTAACAAAACTTTTTTGCGAATGGGCCTTCATTACAACGATCTCTACAAAAGTGCGGCGTTGATAAATCTTACCAAAAAGAACTTGTTGATGGATGATGATGTTTTTTCCTTCGATTTCATTCTGGGGGATAAGCTCCGTTACAATTTTCAATATTATGTGGACAAAGGTTTTTACTGGAGTTTTGGGGTGAATTCAAGATTTAGTGATTTTGATCATGAGGTTGGGACCAGTGTAATTGCCTCCAATTTTGATTCTTCGGATATCAGTAATGTGAACACCATTAATCTGGACGTATCAGATTTGACAAATCAGGCATATCTGCAGACAGTTTGGGCAGAGGAATTTGCAATCAGTTTAGGGGTGGAGCACAAATTGTTGAAATACAGCACCAGAACCATAGGGGAGACCTTGATGGACGAATCTTCTTCAAATAGGATCGTTTTTGATAAAAGTGATTATTTAAGCGCCTATGGCCAGCTTACCTTGGATACCTATGACGATAAATACTTTCCGACCAGAGGGCTATTTTTTGACGGGGATTTTCATTTGTATTTATATTCATCGGATTTCAATAATAATTTTAAGGAATTCTCAATTGCCAAAGCTAGAATGGGGGGAGCCTTTCCCCTTTCCGATAAACTATCTGTTAACCTGGAAACGGAAGGTGGCTTTAAATTGGGGAAGTCAGAAGTGACTTCTTTTGATTTTGTCCTTGGGGGCTATGGCACCAATTTGATCAATAATTTTATCCCATTTTTGGGGTATGATTTTTTGAGTTTGGTGGGGAATAGTTTCGTGAAGGCCCATGGTAGGGTGGATTATGAATTCCTTCCCAAGAACCACCTTCTGCTAGCTGCAAATTTCTCTAGGGTGGACGATGATATTTTTAGGACAGGGCAATGGTTCAAAAGACCGGATTATTCCGGGTATGCCTTAGGGTATGGATGGGAGTCTTTTATCGGCCCCGTCCAGGTGATGTATTCCTGGTCCCCGGAAGTAAGAAGGGGTAATTTGTTTTTTAGTATCGGGTACTGGTTTTAAGTGAATTTATCAAAAAAAGTCATTGATTTTTACGATATTTGTAATTCATAAAAGAAACAGTGATGCTTCAATATAGAATTGATATAACTGCCCATCTTAGGGCCATGTGGTAACTGCTGATATAATCGCTTTTACAACGTTTAATCATTACTTTTTTTAATCAAAATATTCAATACCTATTATGGCACAATTAGATAAGACTTCATTTCAATTACCAATAGAAAATCCGGCTGCGGAAGATTTTTTACCGCTTTTGGGCACCGATTATGTGGAACTTTATGTGGGTAACGCAAAGCAAGCGGCACACTACTATATGTCTGCTTGGGGTTTTCAGCCTTTGGCCTATGCCGGACTGGAAACAGGACTTAAGGACAGGGTCTCTTATGTTCTACAGCAAGATAAGATAAGATTGGTTTTAACCTCTCCCTTAAAATCTGGTGGAGATATTAATAGGCACATAGATGCGCATGGTGACGGTGTAAAATCCATCGCCCTTTGGGTAGATGATGCCACTAAAAGTTACCAAGAAACCACTAAGAGGGGGGCTGAGAGTTATATGGAGCCCAAAACCATGGAAGATGACAAAGGAAAGGTCGTGGTTTCTGGGATACACACCTATGGGGAGACTGTTCACCTATTCGTGGAAAGAGGAGATTACAAAGGGGTGTTCATGCCAGGATTTAGAGCATGGGATCCAGTTTACAAGCCATCAGATGTAGGGCTGAAATATATTGACCACATGGTTGGAAACGTGGGTTGGAACGAGATGAACAAATGGTGTCAGTTCTACGAAAAGGTAATGGGATTTGCACAATTGGTGTCTTTCGATGACAAGGACATCTCTACTGAATATACTGCCCTTATGAGTAAGGTGATGAGCAATGGCAATGGAAGGATAAAATTTCCTATCAACGAGCCGGCAGAAGGGAAGAAAAAATCACAGATTGAGGAATATATAGAGTTCTATAATGGCGCCGGTGTTCAACATATGGCCATGGCTACCGACAATATCATTGAGACGGTTACCGCATTGAAAAATAGAGGGGTCGAGTTTTTGACCGTTCCTGCATCTTATTACGAAGACGTATTGGATCGTGTGGGTGAAATAGATGAAGATTTAGAACCTTTATCAGAGCTTGGAATCTTGATCGATAGGGATGAGGAAGGGTATTTGCTTCAAATATTTACCAAGCCTATTTTAGATCGCCCTACGATGTTTATTGAGATCATTCAGCGAAAGGGAGCAAAATCCTTCGGAAAAGGGAATTTCAAGGCTTTGTTTGAAGCTATAGAAAGAGAACAAGAATCAAGGGGAACCCTTTAGGAGGATGTGTTTTTCTTAATGATTTCCTAAAATTCTTTTAAAATATATAAACAACTGTTAAAGGTAAAGTTAAAGTCCGTTAAAGTAGATTTAGATACAAGAGTTATAATTTAACTTTGCCCTCAAGTAAGGGGTGGTTCCCTTACAACTTTAAGTATTGGTTTTTCATAATTTAAAGTTTGGTTGGTTATTTAGGAAAAGCCCAGTTTTAGAACTGGGCTTTTTTTGTGCGCAATAGTTTGGAACAAAATTTGTTTATATAACAAGAAATCAAAAATAGTATA
Organism: Sediminicola sp.; assembly: GCA_041602195.1. GTDB lineage: Bacteria > Bacteroidota > Bacteroidia > Flavobacteriales > Flavobacteriaceae > Sediminicola. The sequence continues at coordinate 4,645 of JBFIGS010000050.1, forward strand.
GACTTGTTTTTACTATTTTTACTTGAACATTAGAAAATGAGAAACATTTGTTTTGCACTTATAGCGCTTATGACCTTTTCTTTGAGCGCCCAAGAAGATGATTCAGCTTTCAGGGCTGGCGAATGGTTGAGGTTTCGCATTCATTATGGCATCTTCAACGCCAGTTACGCCACCTTACAGGTTAAATCGGATACCATGAAAGGGATTCCGGTATATCATGTAGTGGGAAACGGAAAGACCACCGGTTTGGCCAGTATCTTTTTTAAGGTAGACGACACCTATGAAAGCTATTTTGGGAAGGAAGATGGGAAACCATATAAGTTTGTCAGAAAGATTGATGAAGGTGGGTATACCAAGGATATTGAGATCAATTTTGATCATAGGAGTCAATCCGCAGAGTTAAACGATAAAAAAAACAATAAAAAGTTTAATTTTGCCGTCAAAGAGGACATTCAAGATTTAATATCTGCCTTTTATTTTCTAAGGAACAACTACAAGGCAGAAGATTTAGAGGTGGGGAAATCCATAGACCTGAATATGTTGTACGATGATGACGGGGTTTTTAAGTTTAAACTAAAATACCTTGGTAATGAAGTTTTGAAAACCAAGTACGGCAAAGTGGAGTGCTTAAAATTTAGACCTTATGTACAATCGGGTCGCGTTTTTAAAGAGCAGGAAAGTTTGGCCCTTTGGGTGTCCAATGATCTAAACAAAATTCCGATCAGGATCAAAGCTGATCTGGCCGTGGGATCTATCAAGGCCGATTTGGATGGCTATAACGGTCTTAAGAACCAGTTCAAAATTATAATGGAATAATTCGTAATGGAGAATAAGGAGAAAATAGAATCCCAAATATTAAAACTTGAAGAAAAGTACAAGGATTCCGGCCAGGATTTGAGCTCTTACCTAGATGGCTTGCTCTATCAGCGCTACCTTACTTATTGGGATTACATCCATTTGGATACGCTTCTTAGTCTACAAGTTCCCCGCACCCATTTTCCGGATGAAGAAATTTTCATCATGTACCACCAGATTACGGAATTGTATTTTAAACTCATTCTCCACGAACAAAAGCAGATAGTGGATGATAAATCACAAGAGTTAAATTTCTTTCTGGAGAAGGTCAATAGGATCAACAGTTATTACAAGGCCCTTATTTCCTCCTTTGGGATTATGATTAAAGGAATGGAAAGGGAGCAGTTTCTTCAGTATCGAATGGCCTTATTGCCGGCAAGCGGATTTCAATCTGCCCAGTATAGGATGATTGAGCTTTATTCCACTCCCCTAGAGAATTTGGTGCATCATTCGGAAAGGGATGATTTCTCTGCGGAAGATGGAATTGATGAGCTTTATGAGCATATATATTGGAAAAAAGGGGCCACTGATGTGGTGACCGGAGAGAAAACATTGACCCTTAAACAATTCGAATATAGATACACACCAAGATTTATTAGGATAACCAACAGTGTTAAAGGGCACACCATTTATGAAAAATATCAAAATTTAAACGAGGAAACCAAGAGCAATAAGACGTTGATAGATGCATTAAAGGCATTGGATGTCAATGCTAATGTAAATTGGCCATTGATGCATTTGGGTTCCGCGTACAGGTATTTGGATCGTGAAAATGGAGCGGTAGAGGCTACTGGCGGGACCAATTGGAAGGAATACCTGCCGCCGAGCTTTCAGAAAGTAATATTCTTTCCTGAAATTTATTCTAAGGAAGAGTTAAATAATTGGGGGAAACAGTGGGTGGAACATACCTTTAACCCGCATAAAAAGTAAAAGTAGTAGCATATGAAATTATATTTGGGCTTAATTCTTTCGTTTTTATTGTTGGCCTCTTGCAAGGATTCGGGGACTTCGGATAAGGACATGGCTGAGGTTCCGACCATATCAAAACCGATTGTGATGAAACAATTTGGTTTTAATCTGGATGAATTTACTGTGCTTCAGGATACCGTCAGAAATGGGGATAGTTTTGGGGAGTTGATGTTGCGGAACAAGGTAGAATACCCCAAGATCTACAAAATCTCCGAAGAATTTAGGGACACCTTCGATGTCCGTAAGATTGTGGTCGGGAAGCCTTACCTTATTTTAAAATCAAAGGACACCTTGGAAAAAGCCCAAGTGTTTATCTATCAGAATGATCTTATTAACTATACGGTTATTGATTTAAGGGATTCTGTCACCGCCTATAACAAACGCAACAAAATAAAGTATGTGCAAAGAGAGGCATCTGGTGTAATTACCTCCTCTTTGTCCGAAGCTATTTTGGAACAAGGCATAGATTACAACATTACCAATAACCTTTCCCAGATTTACGCTTGGACCATTGACTTTTTTAGACTGCAAAAGGGGGATAAATTTAAGGTCATTTATAAGGAAAAGTATATTAATGATTCCATCTATGCAGGGGCAGAGGCAATTGAGGCTGCTTATTTTGAGCACAACGGAAAAACCATCTACTCTTTCGGATACGAAACAGATACGGTCAATAAGGTAAAGGATTATTTTGACGAGCAGGCAAAAAACTTGAGAAGGGCCTTTTTAAAGGCCCCGGTCGAATTCAGTAGAATTTCCTCCAGATATAACTTGAACAGAAGAATTGCATACTACGGATATAAAGTGAGGCCCCATAAAGGCACTGACTATGCTGCTCCGATAGGCACGCCTATTTTGGCTACCGCAAACGGCACAGTGGAAGAATCCACACGAAGAGGGGGTAATGGAAAATATGTGAAGATCAAGCATAACAGCACCTATAGTACCCAGTACCTTCACATGAAGAATCAGAATGTACGTAAAGGCCAATACGTTAAGCAGGGAGATGTTATAGGCTGGATCGGCATGACGGGCAACACTGGAGGGCCCCACGTGTGTTATCGCTTTTGGAAGAACGGGCATCAGGTAGATCCTTTGAGGGAGGAGTTGCCAACCGCAGAGCCATTATCCGAAGCTTTGAAACCCGATTACTATGCCTTTATTTCCCCTTTAAAAGAGCAATTGGACTGTATAGAATTCATGGAATTGCCTGAAGAAGATTTATTAACCGAGAACCAATAAAAATGTCATTAAAAAAAATAAATCCCACAAGTGCGAAAGCATGGAATGCGTTGGGAGATCATCATAAGGAAATTGAAAACACACAATTAAAAGATTTATTTGCGTCCGACAAGGACAGGGCAAAAAAATTCACCTTGCAGAGTCAAGGTTTTTTTGTGGACTATTCTAAAAATAATATTACTTCGGAAACTAAGGGTCTATTGATAGACTTGGCGAAAGAAGTAGGTCTGAAAGATGCCATCAAAAAATATTTTGACGGGGATATTATCAATGAAACGGAAGGCAGAGCAGTACTCCATACGGCACTAAGGGCTAAAAAGGGGGACGACATCAAAGTAGACGGTGAAAATGTGATGCCAGAGGTCTATGCGGTCAAAGCAAAGATCAAAACATTCACAGAAGCCATTATTTCTGGACATAAAAAAGGATATACGGGTAAAGCCTTTACAGATGTGGTGAACATTGGTATCGGAGGCTCAGATTTGGGTCCGGCCATGGTTACGGAAGCATTAAAATTCTACGGGAACCATTTAAAGATGCATTTTGTCAGCAATGTAGATGGGGATCATGTCTATGAAACATTAAAAGGACTGGATCCTGAGACTACTTTATTTGTTGTGGTATCCAAAACCTTTACCACCCAGGAGACATTAAGCAATGCCACAACCATTAAAAAATGGTTCTTAAAACACGCTTCCCAAAAGGATGTTGCCAAACATTTTGCCGCTGTATCCACAAATACGGCTAAAATAGAGGAATTCGGTATTCTAGATGAAAATGTGTTCCCAATGTGGGATTGGGTAGGCGGTAGATTTTCACTTTGGAGTGCCGTTGGGTTGTCCATTGCATTGGCTGTGGGGTATGACAATTTTGATGCGCTGTTGATGGGAGCCAACGAAATGGATGAGCATTTTAGAACAGCGGATTTTGAAGAGAATATTCCGGTAGTTTTGGCCTTATTGAGCGTGTGGTATAACAATTTTTATGGTGCCGAGACCGAAGCCATTATTCCATATTCTCAGTATTTGAGTCGTTTTTCCGCTTATCTACAGCAGGGGATCATGGAGAGTAATGGCAAAAGTGTGGACAGAAATGGAGAACGGGTTTCCTATGAAACGGGAACCATTATTTGGGGTGAGCCAGGAACTAATTCACAGCACGCTTTCTTCCAATTGATCCACCAGGGGACTAAATTGATCCCGGCAGATTTTATTGGGTTTAAGGACTCTTTGCATGGGGATACAGACCATCACAATAAATTGATGGCCAATTTCTTCGCCCAAACAGAGGCGTTGATGAATGGTAAGACCAAAGAAGAGGTGCGTGGGGAATTGGAAGGTAAAAATATGTCCAAGTCAGAATTGGAAACCTTGTTGCCATTTAAGGTTTTTGAAGGAAACAAACCTACCACTACTATTTTGATCGATAAGCTGACCCCAAAAAGTTTAGGGGCCTTGATCGCTCTCTATGAACACAAAATATTTGTTCAGGGGGTGGTATGGAATATATACAGTTATGATCAATGGGGTGTAGAATTGGGCAAACAACTTGCTACGACAATCCTAAAGGATATCGAAAATTCAGAAATTGCCAATCATGACGCGTCTACAATGCAGCTTCTTCATTATTTTAAGAGTTGAGCTTATTAACTCTAAATTCTTAATAACTAAAGATAAGTTGTTGTGGTATAAATGTTGTTTTGTAAATATTATGTTAAATTTGGCGCGAATAATTTAACATTAAGAAAATGCTCTCATGTGAAAAATGACTCACTTTTGCAGCATTATTTACAAACTAAACAACATTTGAAAGAATGAAAAAAATGTACTTCGTACTTGCCGCATTTCTATGTGCGGCATTCGCATTTGCACAAGGAGTTACCACTTCCTCGATTGGAGGAAAGGTAACAGACAACACAGGGGAGCCATTGCCAGGCGCCAGTATAGTGGCGGTACACACGCCTTCTGGGACGGTTTATGGAGCAGCTACCGATTTTGATGGTTTTTACCGTATTTCCAACATGAGAGTTGGTGGGCCATATAAAATCACTATTTCCTATATAGGATTTAATGAGTTTGTAGAAAACGGTGTAAACTTAAATTTAGGTCAGACTTCAAGATTTAGCCCTTCTTTGGACGAGTCTTCAACTGCTTTGGAAGAAGTGGTTATCACAGCTACGGCTTCAGGGATATTTAGCTCTAATAAGACTGGTACTGAAACCAACGTATCAAGCAGAGAAATTGCAACAATACCTTCGGCATCAAGGTCTATTGCCGATTTTGTTAGAATTACACCTCAAGCGCAAATCTCAGAAGGGAATGATGGTTTTTCTATTTCTTTGGCTGGCCAGAATAATCGCTATAATGCCATTTATATTGATGGAGCAGTTAACAACGACGTCTTTGGACTTGCCGGTTCTGGTACCAATGGAGGTCAAACTGGGGTTAATCCATTTTCAGTTGATGCTATAGAAACATTTCAAATAAACATTGCACCTTTTGATGTTAGGCAGTCAGGATTTTCTGGAGGCTCTATCAATGCAATTACTCGTTCAGGGTCTAATGATTTTGAAGGTTCTGCATATGGTTTTGTAAGGAATCAGAGTCTAGTTGGAAAAACACCTCCATCTTTGGTAGGTGATGGTGAGGATAGAGAAAAAGTGGCTGATTTTAGTGCGCTAACTTATGGTGTTCGTATAGGGGGGCCATTGGTTAAGGATAAATTGTTCTTTTTCTTGAACTATGAAAGACAGGATGATGAAACACCACAACCATTTAATTTCAGTAATTATAGTGGACGTTCATCAAGATCCGAAATAGATGGACTAAGTAACTTTTTGCAATCTACCTACGGTTATAACCCTGGAATATTTGATAATAACACAAGAACATTAGTTAGTGATAAATTAACAGCTAAGGTAGATTGGAACATTAATGATAGCAATACATTATCCTTGAGGCATAGTTATGTCAAAGGAGATAACTTGGAGGCTAGAAATTCTGGAAATAGAAGTATAGGATTCATTAATGGTTCAGAATCTTTCTTGACAACGACCAATTCTTCAGCGTTAGAATTAAATACTAGATTTGGAAATAAATTTGCAAATAGTTTAATATTGACTTACACTGCGGTAAGGGATGATAGAGATCCGTTAGGAGACCCATTCCCTACAGTTGATATTCAAGATGGAGGTGGAACTATATCTTTTGGGTCAGAGCCATTTTCAACGGCCAACCTTTTAAATACAGATGTAACTACCATTACCAATAACTTTGAAATCTATTCAGGTAGGCACACTATAACTCTTGGGACTAACCTAGAATTTGCAACTATTAAAAACTTATTTTTTGCTTTTAATTATGGTGATTATACGTTTGAAGATCAGTTTGACGATGCAGGTAACCTTACATCTTCTGGTTTAAACCAGTTTCTTACCAATCAGCCTGCTGACGTATATCAACATGGATATTCTCTACTAGGGAATGGAACTGTTGGGGATGAATCTTCAGGTTCGGCCGATTTTAAAACTTTTCAAGCTGGTTTTTACATCCAAGATGATATTCAGGTAACTGATAATTTTAAAGCAACATTGGGAGCGCGTATCGATATTCCTTATTGGGAAGATGGAAATGTGAATCAAGATTTCAACACCCGCACCGTAGCTTTATTGGAAGCCAATGGGAAAGATTTACAAGGTGCGCGTGTTGGTCAAGGAATTGATGCCACTCCTTTGTTCGCACCACGTATAGGTTTTAACTGGGATGTAAATGGAGATCGTACTACTCAAATACGAGGTGGTATTGGAGTTTTTACTTCTAGATTGCCATTGGTATGGCCAGGGGGAACTTATAATAATAATGGTTCTGTTGGAGGATTTGTTTTTAGAACTGGTGTGCCATTTGAAGCTGATGTTAATAATCAATTAGAAGATCCAATACCAGGAAGTGGTGGCGTTGGTGGTAATATCGATTTGATTTCGAAAGACTTTAAATTGCCCCAAGTAGTGAAATATAATATTGCTGTAGATCAAAAATTACCATTCTGGAATTTAATAGCTTCAGCTGACTTTTTATATACAGATGTAATAACAGATATCTATTACCAAAACTTAAACTTAAAGGGACCTGCAGGTAATTATGAAGGTGCTGATAATAGGCCATTTTACAATAGAAGGGATGAGATAGATGATACGTATAATGGTATTTATCTAGCCTCCAATACCGGTGGGGGAGACGCAACTAACGTGTCTTTTACCTTAAGAAAACCGTTTCAAAACGGATTTAGTGGACAGGCTTCTTATGCATATGGGGTATCCAATAAGATATTTGATGGAACTTCTTCACAGAACAGTTCACAGTGGAGGAATATACAATCTGTTAATGGTAAAAATTCGAATCTACCCGTAACTAGATCGGATTTCTCTATGGGGAACAGAATAACTGCGAATGTTTCTTATGAATTGGCCTGGAATGATAATGTTAAAACGACATTTGGTTTGTTCTATGAAGGTTCACAAGGTGCACCTTACAGCTTTACATATAATGAAGGGCGTGATTTGTTGAATGATGATTCAAGGGACAATGCGTTAATTTATATTCCTGCTAACGCATCTGAAATTAGTTTTTCTGGTGATGCTGCTGAGCAAGCTGCTCAATGGCAACGTTTAGATACGTTTATATCAAGTGTAGATTACTTGAACGAAAACAGAGGCAAGTATGCTGAAAGAAATTCTGTTCAAGGACCATGGAGCCATATAGTGGATTTAAAAGTTCTTCAAGACTTTTCTTTGAACGTAGGATCTAAAAAACATACATTCCAGATCTCTGCCGATAT
>JBFIGS010000051.1:0-12407 GCA_041602195.1 Sediminicola sp.
TATTCCCATGGGAGGGGAAGGACTGATTGATAATATTCAGATGAAAAAGGTGGTCGATTGGGTGGTGAATCCGGATAGCAGGTTTGGTGGCAATCCCGTTTCAGGGAGAAATTTATTTCTCCTTAAGGCCTTTAACGAAGGAATTGCTTATTTAGAGACGACCTTAGGGGATGATATGGCGCAATGGCAATATGGACATGAAAAATTTAAACATACATATATGGCTCATGCCCTAGGCGGTGTGGTCAATGAAGAAATAAAAGCAAAGTTAGATCTCGGTCCCCTGCCAAGAGGGGGCAATTCGTTTACCCCTGGATCTACAGGGGCAAATAATAGGCAGAGTAGCGGAGCCTCCTTTAGGATGATTGTCAATACCGGAGATTGGGATGCGGCCATTGGCACCAACGGTCCCGGGCAATCTGGTGATCCTGAAAGCCCTTTCTATCGAAATTTGTTTGAGCCATGGGCCAAGGATCAGTATTTCCCTGTTCTTTATTCACGAGGTAAGATTGATTCCGTTTCCGTAAGCAAAACGATTTTGGAGCCTTCCGTTAAATAAGCGTAGTATTTTTTAAGAGCTTCCAATTAATAAAGGATCTCGTTTCTTAATTTCCTATATTTATAAGTAGCCTAACCTGTAGTTTAATTTAATGTAATAATCAGGTTTTATCAGAAAAGACCAAATGGAGACTATCAATAAAATTTTGGAATTTGAAATATTTACCATTGGGGATTTCACCGTAAAAGTTTCCAAACTGGTCACTATTTTTTTAATCCTGGTAATCGCGAGACTAATCCTTTGGGTCATTAAAAAAGGACTCGCTCGGAAATCCAAGTTGAATAAATTAGACCACGGGAGCAGTTATGCGCTGTACCAGATGATGAAATATATCATTTGGATCATAGCAATAGCATTTATGTTGGAAAACATTGGTGTAAAGGTGACCATTCTATTGGCTGGTTCCGCTGCCTTATTGGTGGGAATTGGGCTGGGATTACAGCAAACTTTTAATGATATTTTGTCGGGTATTATTCTACTCTCCGAACGCTCCATTAAAGTAGATGATGTTTTGGAGGTAGATGGGGATGTAGTTATGATTCAAAGTATTGGGTTGCGAACTTCAAAGGCACTTAATAGGGATGATATTTCCATTATCCTACCCAATTCCCTGATCACCAACAGTAAGGTGATCAATTGGAGCCATCAATCTGATAAGTCCAGATTCAGAATTGATGTTGGGGTGGCCTACGGAAGCGATGTGGATCTAGTGATAAAAATTTTAGAAGAAAGTGCTTTTGAGCACCCCGATGTGTATGCCAGGGAATTGGTAGAGGCAAGATTGATGAATTTTGGGAACTCGTCCTTGGATTTTCAATTGTTGTTTTTTAGCCAGAGCATATTTAGGATAGGGAAGGCCAAGAGCGATATTCGCAGAATCATCAATCGAAAGTTTCACGAGAATAATATTACGATCCCCTTTCCTCAAATGGACGTATACCTCAAATCCAATCCCCCTGTTTCTAAGGGGTTGGACCAAGGATGAACAAACGAATAAAAATAAAAAATAAGGATATGAAAAAGTTGACAAAAGCGGATATCAATCAGGAGGTCTTTGATCTTTACGATGATTATGCCCATAACAAAATTGATAGAAGGCAGTTTATGGAGAAGTTGTCGCTTTATGCGGTAGGCGGAATAACCATTCCTTCTCTTCTCAGCTTTATGATGCCAAATTATATCGATTCTATTTTGGTTAAGCCAAATGACCCAAGAATACAGTCGGACTACATCACCTATAATTCTCCAAAAGGTGGGGGCGATATCAAAGGCTTATTGTCAAAGCCCACGGTTTCTAAGGAAAAATTACCGGGGATTATCGTTGTTCATGAGAATAGGGGCCTTAACCCTTATATTGAAGATGTTGGCCGAAGGGCGGCATTGGAGGGATTCATCTCCTTGGCTCCAGATGCCTTGTCACCATTGGGAGGGTATCCTGGCAATGATGATGAGGGCAGGGCAATGCAGAGGGAGCGAGACAGGTATGAGATGTTGGAGGACTTTATTGCAGCCTATGAGTATTTAGTTTCCCGAGAGGATTGCAATGGCAAAGTAGGGGTGGTCGGATTTTGTTTTGGAGGGTGGATCGCCAATATGATGGCAGTAAAAGTTCCTTCCCTTTCGGCAGCAGTGCCTTTTTATGGAGGACAACCTTCCGATGAAGAGGCTGCAATGATAAGTGCCCCATTGATGCTTCAATTTGCGGGTTTGGACGAGAGGGTCAATGCCGGGTGGCCTGCCTATGAGAAAGTGTTGAAGGAAAACAAAATTGAACATGTCGCCTATTTCTATCCCGAGGTGAACCATGGTTTTCACAACAATACCACTCCCAGATATGATGAAGCGGCCGCAAATTTGGCTTGGGAAAGGACCATTAATTTTTTCAAGGATAAACTCAAATAGCTAGTGGAGTTATGGGAACATTCAGAGAGCCCTATCCCTACTAACTATATCCAGAGTGTTAACGATGGCAGTTCTTACTGATAGATATATGGTACATACGTTAATAGTTTTAGTTCAATTGTTTATGATAAGCCCAATTGTAATTTTTAATTTCAATACAAATAGTAACCTTTCCCAATGGACCGTTTTGGATGATGTAGTCATGGGCGGCCGGTCTTCTAGTAAAATTTATCTCAATTCAGAAGGTCATGGTGTTTTTGAAGGTCATGTTTCACTGGAAAATAATGGCGGATTCTCCTCGGTACGCTATCAAATGAATCCTATAAGTGTAAAAGGGTATTCCAAATGTGTGATTCGCCTTAAAGGAGACGGCAAGAATTATCAGTTTAGAATCAAATCGAAAAGTGAGGACTACTATAGTTATATTGCCAAATTCAGTACCACAGGCCAATGGCAGACATTGGAAATAAATATGGAGGATATGTCGCCTTGGTTCAGGGGCAGAAGGCTTGATATGCCAAATTATCCAGCAATTACCATAGAATCCATCAGTTTTCTTATCGGTAATAAAAAAGAAGAGGATTTTAAGTTGCTAATAGATTCAATAGAAGTACGATAAAAATATTTTCCATTTAAAAAGGGCCTTTATCTTAATGACAAAGGCCCTTTTACGAGAACACTATATGAAAATGAAAAAATTAACTCTTTAAGTAATACATGGTAAATATATTTCCATCTTTCGAAGTAGGGAAATTATAGTTGTGAAGAGCGTTAGTTTTGTGGTGTCCCTGTACAATTTTGTTATTTGCCATCATTTTCATATCCTATTCTAGAATAATCACGATATTTATCAGTCAAAATTTATTTTCCATGCTGATGGAAAAAATCAATGCACAATTCATAATAAAGTAGTTATGCCAAAATTGGAACGAATAGAAGAGTTTAGGAAATCGGTCAATAATAAATTCAATATATACAACAGTCTATTTCTCAATTTACCCTATAGAAATATAGAGAATGTAGGGATGTTGATTCCTTTGTTGATGCACCAAGCAGATGAGGGACTTAAATCTGGTAAAAATCCATTGGAGATATTGGATGCTTTTTTTCAGAACTATGCGAATATAGAATCGGAAAAGGACAGGATCGACTTTATGTTCAGTATTATTCAATATGTGGAACGCCAGGTGGTTTTATACGATAGTGTGGAAGATGCCGCTTTTCCAAAACTACAGGCGCATAGTAATTCATTGACCATAAAGGATTACGCCCAAATGGTGGAAAAAAATAAAAGTTGGGACGAAATATCTGAAAAATTGTCAACTTTTAGTGCGCGAATAGTATTGACTGCCCACCCTACCCAGTTTTATACCCCTGCAGTACTGGATATTATGGACAACCTAAGATCATTGATCGTGGATAATAAGATCAATGAGATAGATGTTACCCTGCAGCAGTTGGGACTTACCTCCTTAATAAATGCCAAAAAGCCTACTCCTTTGGTAGAGGCGAAAAATATCATCCATATTTTAAGGAATGTATATTACAATGCTATCGGCGAACTATATTCCTACATAAAGGAACATATACAAAAGGAGGACTTTAATAACCATAACATAATGAAGTTGGGATTCTGGCCCGGAGGGGATAGGGATGGTAATCCTTTTGTAACGGCTTCGATGACCAACCAGGTGGCTGATGAACTTAGGACAACCTTAATGAAATGCTATTACCATGATGTAAAGGCCCTGCAGCAAAAATTGAGTTTCACAGATTTGCAGGAGCTGCTCAATGGGCTGAGGGATAGGCTATATGTTACCATGTTCAATGTGAAAAAGATAATGGGGTATGAAGAAATCATCGGTCCGCTTTTACAAATTCGGGAAATATTGATTAGGGAGTACAATTCATTGTACCTAAAAGATTTGGACCAGCTTATCGATAAGGTCAAAATTTTCAAAACACATTTCGCGACCTTGGATATTAGGCAGGACCATAGCGTGCATAGGAATACCGTAGAAGCTATTTTGAAGCAACAAGGAGTCATCACGGAAAGTCTGGAAGAGTTGAGTGAAGCTGAACTTGTAGATAACTTATTGCACAATAACTTTAAACTGCAACACGAAAATTTTGAGGATGATCTTGTGAGGGATACCATAGAGAATATAGCCCAATTAAAAAATATCCAAAGTAAAAATGGGGAGGAAGGTTGCAATAGGTACGCGATAAGCAATTCCGAAGATATCTATTCCGTACTTTTCGTTTATGGGCTATTAAGATGGTGCGGGGATTGGGAAGAAGGTAAAATACCTTTCGATATTGTGCCCTTGTTTGAAACCATGAATGGAATGGCGACCTCAGAAAATACTATGAATGGGGTGTTCGATTTGCCTGAATATAGGGCCCATGTTAGATTTAGGGATAATAAACAGACCATTATGCTGGGCTTTTCTGATGGCACTAAAGATGGAGGCTATGTAAAGGCCAATTGGTCTATCTTTAAAACCAAAGAAAATCTATCAGCCGTATGCGGACAAAGGGATATTAAAGCTATATTTTTTGACGGTCGTGGTGGACCACCGGCACGTGGAGGCGGGAAAACGCATCGCTTTTATGCTGCACAGACCAAAAATATCGCCAATAATGAAATACAGCTGACCATTCAAGGCCAGACCATTACCAGTAACTATGGGACCAAGGACCTGTTTATGCACAACTGTGAGCAATTGCTCACCGCAGGTCTATCCAATGATCTCTTTGGGAAAGAAAACTCCATATCCAAGGAGATGCGCCAATTGATGGAGGAATTGTCAGAACTTAGTTTTGCCAAATATGACGCCCTTAAGCACCACGACAAGTTTATGCCCTACTTGGAGGAAAAAAGCACCTTAAAGTATTATAACAAAGCCAACATAGGGAGTAGGCCTGGGAAAAGAGGAAACAAGGCGAAACTGGAACTAACCGATCTTAGGGCCATATCATTTGTGGGCTCATGGAGCCAATTAAAACAAAATGTGCCGGGCTATTTTGGAATAGGTACAGCTATCAAAATTTTAAAGGATAGGGGGCAACTTAATGAGCTGAAAAGACTCTTTCAGGAAGTTCCTTTTTTCAAGGCGCTTATGCTGAACAGTATGATGGCCTTATCAAAATGTTATTTTGAACTGACAGGATATATGAAGGATGATAAGGAATACGGTGAATTTTGGAACATCTTATATGATGAGTATTTGTTGTCCAAAGAAATGCTTCTTCTGATTTCTGATTTCAAGATATTAATGGAAGAAGAGGGCGTTTCAAGGGAGTCAATAAAAATTAGGGAAGCTATCGTGTTGCCATTATTGGTAATTCAACAATATGCACTTCAAAAAATTGGCCAAGGATCGGACCATTTAGAGTTGTACGAAAAGATAGTGACTAGATCCCTATATGGAAACATTAATGCAAGTAGAAACTCCGCATAATGGACTAGTATAAATTACTGAGCGTTCTTCATTGACAGTGGGGTAAGAAAAACAATAGTTTTTCTTACCCCACTTTTTTTGTATTCAGTACATTTAATTGTAGCACAATTCACCATTAAGTACTGCGTTATAATAGTTTAATTGTAGGAAAGATAGGAATTCATCTGACATACAAATATGTGTATTTGACAACAAAACTCTTATAATTTGCAATTTTTAGTGTGTAATTGAAGTGTAATGCGTTATGTTTATGTAATCAATTACTTACAGATGATTTTAGTTTCAATGGCAAAAATAAAATTAGCAATGATTTTTTACCCTTAGTCCCCCTAAAAGCAGTAAAATATGTCATTTAAATTTTCGAAGAAAGAATTAATACTTCCCCTTTTGGTTTTTATGACCTTGATGGTTGTTGTCGTGGCTTTATGGAAGAAAACCTTAAAGACGCAAGAGTCATTATTGCAAAATGAGATTCAAACTTCCGGCCATCTTAGATCACAAGAATTTTATCATTCCATAGAGAACAATATAAAGGCGTTGGAGAATCTTAAGCAGCGTATAGAAATAACCAATGGCGATTATTTTAAGTATTGGGAAGAGGATGCACAACTAATTTTAGATCAAAACCCTTCATTTAAATTTGTGGAATGGATAGACAGTTCCATGGTCATAAGAAAGATTACCCCGTTAAAAGGTAATGAAGCAGTTGTGGGACTGGACATTTCAAAATTATATAGGGCAGATGAATGGAGGGAACATAGCCAGAATAGCAAAACCAATATTACTTCTTGGGTCAGTTTGACCCAGGGTGGAAATGCATTTTTGGTAGATGTGCCCGTTTATTTTGAAGGAAGACTTCAAGGCACCATTACCGCTGGCATGGATTTTACCAATCCGTTCAATCAATTGGCTGTGGACTTGGATGCCTACGCAGTTGAAATCAAGGATGATACTGGAACAACATTTTATGCTTATAATAATCCTAGAACATCAGAGTTCGATGAGGAGTACCTGTACACCACCTCCTTTTTGGTCGATTCCTTGGATCAACAAAAATGGAGTTTCTTTCTTATGCCAAAGCAAGTTGATATGTTGGCAGACAGGAAGGATACTATGTTCATAGCGTTTGTCTTTGGTATGTTATTGTCTGTGCTGACCAGTTCGCTAATGTACTTTTACAGGGCGTCCCGTACCGAAAACAAGAGGTATAAAGAGTCCATCTTAAAACTTAGGAAATTAAATAAAGATCTTAAAAAAGAGCAATTAAAGGCCCATAAAGCCAATAGGGCGAAAACGGAATTTGTGTCGAATATGAGCCATGAGATCAGGACACCTTTAAATGCTATTTTAGGTTTTATTGAGGTATTAAAAGCGTCCAACATACAGAAATCTCTAAAAGAATACCTCTCCTTAATGGATATATCATCTAAAAAATTGTTGCTTTTGGTTGATGATATTTTGGAGATAGACAAGATTGAATCCGGGAAAAGTACGTTTAAAAGTGAACCTTTTTCGCCTTCCAAGGAAATCGCAAATATCATTAGCATTTATAAACCAAGTATAGAGCAAAAAGGACTCTATCTTTATTTGGATGCACCAGAAAGTAATGTTTGTGGAGTTGGTGATATGGGGAAATTTGGACAGATCATTACCAACCTCTTAAGGAACTCCTTAAAGTTTACAGAAAATGGAGGTATCCATGTGGGATACCGGGAACGAGTCTCTGAAAACCATCTTTTGGTAGACCTGGAGATCAGGGATACGGGAATTGGGATACCTAAAAATAAAATGAAAACCATTTTTGATCGATTTACCCAGGTAGACTCGGGTATCACCAAGAAACATGAAGGTAGTGGGCTTGGACTTTATATTACCTATCATTTGGTGAAATTGATGGGGGGTCAGATTGAAGTGGAAAGTTCAAGGGAAAACGGTACGGAGTTTCAAGTTAGGCTACAATTCCCCTTAGTGCAATGCAAGCAGGAAGAACAAAAGGTAATAGACCTAACCTCTGAAAAGGAGGTAGATTTAGGGAGTGCCTCAGTTTTGATAGTAGATGACAATAAGATCAACGTCATTGTTCTTAAAAAGGCATTGGAAACAATGGGAATAAAAGCCCAATGGGTTTCCGATGGGGAGCAGGCCGTGGAAGAGGTACAAAAAAATAGGTACGACTTGGTGTTTATGGATATTCACATGCCTGTAATGGATGGTTTGGAGGCTACCAAGGTGATCAGAGAGAACAACAAGGATCTGGTGATCATGGGTTGTTCTGCCGATGTTACACGCGAGACAATAGAAGCAGCCTTGGAAGTAGGTATGAACGATTATTTCACCAAACCGATCTGCATGGACAAATTGCGTCAACATTTATCCACTTATCTATTCAGCTCAAAAGTATCCTAATTTTATTGAAAGGCTTGAATTCCTGTTATGTCCGCTCCAGTAATAAGAAGATGTATATCATGGGTGCCCTCATAAGTGATTACACTTTCCAGATTCATCATATGCCTCATAATACTGTATTCGCCGGAAATTCCCATTCCCCCCAATATTTGTCTTGCTTCACGGGCTATTTTTATCGCCATTTCCACATTATTTCGCTTGGCCATGGAAATTTGAGCAGTAGTAGCTTTTCCTTGATTCTTCAATTGTCCCAATCTAAAGGCCAATAATTGAGCCTTGGTAATTTCAGTAATCATTTCAGCCAATTTCTTTTGCTGAAGTTGTGTGGCTGCAATGGGCTTGCCAAATTGAATGCGTTCTTTGGCATATCTAAGGGCCGTATCATAACAGTCCATTGCGGCTCCAATAGCGCCCCAAGCAATTCCATATCGTGCAGAATCCAAACAACCAAGGGGAGCTCCAAGACCATTTTTACCAGGTAATAGATTTTCTTTTGGAACTTTTACATTGTCAAAAATAAGTTCTCCGGTTGCTGAAGCCCTTAAAGACCATTTGTTATGGGTTTCTGGGGTAGTAAAACCTTCCATCTCACGTTCAACGATTAGACCGTGGATTCTTCCTTCTTCATTTTTGGCCCATACCACTGCAATATCGGCAAAGGGGGAATTGGAGATCCAAAGCTTGGCACCGTTCAAAAGATAATGGTCGCCCATATCCTTAAATTTGGTTTCCATACCTCCAGGGTTGGAACCGTGGTTGGGCTCGGTAAGCCCAAAACAGCCCATAAACTCACCAGTTGCCAATTTAGGCAGGTATTTTTTTCGCTGCGCCTCGGTTCCATAGGTATATATAGGATACATTACCAGGGACGACTGTACGGAAGCGGTAGATCTAACACCGCTATCTCCTCTTTCAATCTCCTGCATGATAAGACCATAACTAATTTGATCCAGACCGGCGCCTCCATATTCATGAGGAATGTAAGGCCCAAAAGCACCAATTTCTGCCAAGCCACCAATGATCTGTTTTGGGAACTCCGCTTTTTGTGCGTATTCTTCAATTATCGGGGATACATCTCGCTTTACCCATTGTCGGGCAGCATCACGCACCAATTTATGTTCTTCTGATAATAGATCATCTAGATTGTAATAATCGGGAGCTTCAAACAAATCTGGCTTCATATGGGCTTTTATTTGTCTCAAAGATAATTAAAAGGAATATAACATAACAAGGCTTGACTGTTACATTTTGAGGTAGAAATCTTTGGTGAGCCCAATATATTCATCAGTGTACTCATGGCGTTCTTTCTCTATAGTCAATTCGCTTATGTCCATTTGATTTTCAGAGAAACTAAATTCCAATAGACTGCGTTTTATTTCCGCGGTTGGGTTTCCTTTTACCCGCGTGACCCTAGAAGGGTAAAGATTAAAACTTGAGGCCATTTTTATGAAGGCCTCCTCTTCTTTGAATGGAATGATCGTAGAGAATACCCCTTCATCTTCCAGTAATTTGCTGACGCCATCCAGTAATTCTTCAAAGGGTAAAGCGCTGTTTTGGCGGGCCATATCACGGGCGTCATTGCCACTTGGAACCTCTTCACTATAAAAAGGAGGGTTGGAAATGATCAGATCATATTTTTCGTCCAATTCATCTACAAATTCATCCAAACCTGCGTGATAACAATAAAGGCGGTCTGCCCATGGAGAACTTTCAAAGTTCTCTACACTCTGTTCATAGGCGTCACCGTCAATTTCAATGGCATCAATCATATCGGCATCGCTGCGTTGGGCCATCATTAAAGCAATAAGTCCTGTGCCGGAACCGATATCCAAAATGGCGAAAGGCCTTTTGTCAATACTGGTCCATGCCCCTAGTAGTACGCCATCTGTGCCTATCTTCATGGCACATTGATCTTGGTGTACAGAGAATTGTTTAAACTTAAAGGGTTTACTCATATAGCTGGTGCTTACCCTAGCCTAAAAGCTACTTCTTTTTTGGCTTGGAGTGGTAATATTCTGATTTAAAAAAGGGAACTATTTAATCGTGTTTGCACCGCAAAGATAAGCAACAGTGCCGTGCTAAAACATGATAATTGTCGCTCTTTCAAAACGAGATTTGTGCTGTTTCCTAATCCAAAATGATTCGATAGGGTTTGGTACTTACAGTGCTAAAGTGCGAAATGGTTTTCCTTAGGCTTTATTTCCCATTGAAGTAGTTATTTTTAATGGAGTCCATTTGAATTTTACCATCGGCAATGGCAGTTACTTTCGTCCATAGCTTGGGAGGAATCAACGGCTGCAAAGGTTGGTCTATAATTGGAATCTTATGAAAGACCTCAATCAGTTTTTTGTCCCAGGTTTTATGGTATTTCAAGAGATCATCAGGGTAGACTACCTTCCTTTCGGTGCCCTCGTCTGCGGCCTCAAATGGTTCTGGGATATTTAGATACCCATAATCATCGGTCAGCTGCTCCCCAACATGAATATCTCTAATAGCGACCTCAAAATCATATGCGGTGGTAAGGCAATTGGAATTAAAACTATGGTTCACGTAACGGGCATTGTCCCAACACAAAATATATTTCCCTTGGTTGTCCCTAAAAGTATAGGTGTCCAATATGGATTGATACAAGGGGTCCATGGCCTTTAACTGATCTTGCGTAAATTCTCTATCCAATTTATCCAATACCCAAGTAATGGTGCCCGCCGGAATAAATTCAGTGGCTACTACGCCATAGCCTATTTCATTATTGATGAACCTGAGTTCTGTTTTGGGATGAATCATTGGATGATAACAATTAGCCCATTAAAGGTAGTATAAAAGTAATAGGATTTTGCGAATATTTTACAAGTGCAACCGGGGATATTGCAATAAGTATTTGTAGATAAAGAAGGAATGGTTTTAGCCTAAATAAAGATCTACCAAGCCTTCAGGGGTGTTCACATGAATGGTCTTTGTGTCTCGGTCTACCTTGGTAATGATCTCATCATTGATGGGAATAAGCAGTTCTTTGTTGCCTTTTTTAGCAATGAACAAGGCTTGGGAGGTAGAATCGTTTACACCTTCTATGATCCCTATATCTCCATGAACGTGGTCTTCTAAACGAAAGCCAATGATATCATGGTAGTAAAATTTGTTTCCGGTTAGTTTGGGAAGGAACTTTAGGGGAAGGTATAGTTCTGATCCCATAATATTATCTGCTGCGGACTCATCCTGTACTTCTTCAAACCGGATACGGAGAAGGCTAGATTTGTGGAGCACGCATTTGTCAATAAAAAATGGAACCAGATTGTTTCCTAAAGAAACGAATACTGATTCCATGTTTTCGTAAATTTCGGGTTCATCAGCATCAATTTTCACCAATACTTCGCCCTTGTAGCTGTATTTTGAAACGATTTTACCTAGGTAGAAACACTCTTCCTTTGTCATCGTTCTATCTTTAGCTTATTTTTCTTCTGTAGCAGCTTCGTCAGAAGCAGGAGCAGCAGTTTCCTCTGCAGCTGGTTCAGTAGCTTCTTCTTCAGCAACTTCTTCAACTTCTGGAGCAAGTGCAGCAGCAGCTTCAGCAGCACGCTTATCACTTACAGCTTTTTCAGCTTCCAAAGCCTTAGCTTTAGCTTCTTCTTTAGCTTTATCCAAGCCACCTACTTTGTTTGTAACGATTTCTTCTTTTTGAGCCAACCAAGCGTTGAATTTTTCTTCAGCTTGTTCTTCGGTCAATGCACCTTTACGAACACCACCGGCCAAATGATTTTTTAGAAGAGCTCCTTTGTAAGAAAGGATTCTGCTTGCAGTTTCAGTTGGTTGTGCACCATTCTGTAACCAGGTTACAGCGCTGTCTACATTAAGTTCAATTGTTGCAGGGTTGGTGTTTGGGTTATAGATTCCCAATTTTTCCAAATACTTACCATCTCTCTTAGCACGAGCATCTGCAGCTACTACCCAATAGAATGGTTTTCCTTTTTTACCGTGTCTTTGTAATCTAATTTTTACTGGCATATCACATTAATTTGTAGGGTGCCCGACCCTTGATTATTAATTCTTTTGTTCGCTAGGTCTGTCCTAAGCGGGTGCAA
>JBFIGS010000052.1:0-12359 GCA_041602195.1 Sediminicola sp.
CAAAAAGGTCTAGGGTCTTAAAAGAAAAAAGCACCGCGGTAAAAGGGGAACGTAAACCTGTTAGACGTACCAGTACTCCAACGGACTCCAATGAGACTCCAAAAGCGGATTCCAGCAACAATTCAACACCTGAGGAAACCACCAACAGGAGGGAAAAAACAGATAGTGCACCTATAGAAAGAAGGCCAAGACCTCGTCCACAGCAAAGTACCCCAAAAGAAGCGCACGCAAAAAAGGAACATCCTAAAAGTGCCGCACCTCATAAGAACTTAAACAAAAAGCCTGTTCATCAAAAACAGGACAAGAACAACAGTAACTTTGATAAAGACCTAAAAAATAGGTACAAAGAACCCGAATATGAGTTTGACAGTATCATTGAAAGTGAAGGTGTTCTTGATATCATGCAGGATGGTTATGGATTTTTGAGGTCTTCTGACTACAACTACCTATCATCACCTGACGATATCTATGTTTCACAATCCCAAATAAAATTATTTGGATTGAAAACAGGGGATACGGTTCTTGGAAATGTACGTCCGCCTAAAGAGGGAGAAAAATATTTCCCCCTGATCAAGGTGAACAAAATAAATGGCTTAGATCCACAAATTGTCAGGGACAGGGTCTCTTTTGAGCATTTGACCCCCTTGTTCCCACAAGAAAAATTTAATCTTGCTGAAAGACAAAGCACCATATCTACACGAATCATTGACTTGTTCTCCCCTATTGGAAAAGGACAAAGAGGAATGATTGTAGCACAGCCTAAAACAGGTAAAACGATGTTATTAAAAGACATCGCCAACGGAATTGCAGCCAACCATCCAGAAGTTTACCAAATCATTTTATTGATCGATGAACGTCCTGAAGAAGTAACGGATATGCAGCGTAACGTACGTGGAGAAGTTATTGCTTCTACCTTTGACAAGGAAGCCACGGAACACGTAAGGGTTGCAAACATTGTTTTGGAAAAGGCAAAGCGACTGGTAGAATGTGGCCACGATGTGGTTATCCTATTAGATTCCATCACACGTTTGGCGAGAGCATACAACACGGTGCAACCAGCCTCTGGGAAAGTATTGAGTGGTGGTGTTGACGCCAATGCCCTGCATAAACCAAAAAGATTCTTTGGAGCTGCCCGTAATATTGAAAATGGCGGATCTTTATCCATCATCGCAACAGCACTTACGGAAACAGGTTCTAAGATGGACGAGGTGATCTTTGAAGAATTTAAAGGAACAGGTAACATGGAACTTCAATTGGATCGAAAAATATCCAACAGAAGAATATTCCCAGCTATTGACCTTACATCATCAAGTACCCGTAGAGATGATCTATTATTGGATGAGAACACCATACAACGTATGTGGATCTTGCGCAAATACCTTGCAGATATGAATCCGGTAGAAGCCATGGAATTTATTGAGCAACGTATCAAACAGACCAAAAACAATGAGGAATTTTTATTGACCATGAATCAATAATTCCAAACCTCAAATAATTTAAAACTCCAATAACAGCTATGTGTTATTGGAGTTTTTTTTTTGCACATAATCTCCACCCACTTGCCCCCTATTAAAAATCGAATTTCAACATTCAAACATTCCCCATTGCACGCAAACCGTAGTTATGTCATTTGCTTTTGAGCTCAAAATTTGCTATTTTAAGGCAATACTGACACAATTTCACCCCTAAATCAACTAATTTTAGCCATTTTTGAAGAATTTTTGAAATTTTTCTAAACCTATCATCGTACTAATAATGTACGCTAAGCGCTTTGTATAACTATTTCTTATAGTTATTGCATCTACTAAAGCTACACTCTATCATCAAAATGTCAGCCTCGCATGGTAATTGCTCCATTAAGGCTGTAATATTAACAATAACTAAAAAATCTAAATGAAAGTATTAGTCATAGGCGCAGGAAACATGGGTCTAACATACGCGGAAGCTATGTCAAAGTCGAAATTATTGAAAAAAAGAAATTTAATGATTTTGGACAGTTCCCCTGAAAAAATCCTATCCCTTAAGAAAATTTTACATTTCGACGTATTTGAAAACCTAGAAGACTGTCTGCCAAAGGCGGATTTAATCTTCATCGCGGTTAAGCCTTATCATAGTGAGGAGTTATTCGCAAAAATAAAAACAATGGCCAACCCGGGACAAATTGTTATTTCCATCATGGCCGGGGTAACCATCGGTACCATGCAAGAATCCATGGGCATTCCAAAAGTCGTAAGGGCCATGCCTAACTTACCTGCCCAAATCGGCAAAGGGGTTACGTCTTACACCGCTTCTAAGGAAGTCTCAAGAATAGAACTTTTAACCATAGAAAACCTTTTAGACACTACAGGTAAATCAATACATGTAAGTTCAGAGAAATTTATAGATGCCTCAACAGGCATATCGGGAAGTGGTCCTGCATATGTTTTTTACTTTATGCAAAGTATGATGGAGGCAGCTTTAAAAATGGGCTTCTCTGCCAATGACAGTAAAGTCTTGGTGAGCAAAACTTTTGAAGGTGCAGTAGACTTGTTCAATCAATCGGATCTATCCCCAAATTCATGGATGGATCGGGTGGCTTCCAAAGGAGGTACTACAAGGGCCGCTTTAGATTCTATGGACGACAATAATGTAAAGGAATTAATCAAAGAAGCCGCGTATTCAGCATTTAATAGAGCTGTTGAACTAGGCGAAGAAAAATAAATCATGTATAAACAAAGAGTAGTTATAAAAGTTGGTACAAACGTAATGACCAACAAAGACAACAGAATTGTAAAACCCGTGCTGGACCATCTGGTGCAACAGATAGCAGAACTGTACGAGCAGGACATCATGTCCATTTTAGTCTCATCTGGATCTGTAATAGCCGGTATGGAGGTCATGGGAGAAAGCAAAATAACAGATAAAGGAACCAGAAGGCAGGTATATTCCGCCATAGGACAACCCAGGATGATGCGTCATTACTATAACATCTTCCAAGACTATGGGATGAAATGTGCCCAAGTATTGGCCACAAAACGGGATTTTAATCCCGGGAACCACAGGGAAAATATGATCAACTGTTACGAAGGCCTCATATCAGAAGGTGTTGTCCCAATTGCTAATGAGGATGATGCAGTGACCTTGACAGATTCCATGTTTTCAGACAATGACGAACTGGCAAGCTTGGTCGCCGAATTGACCAAGGCGGACAAACTGATCATATTGACAGATACAGACGGACTTTACACGGGTCATCCGGACGATGAGGACACGGAAGTCATAAAAAATGTAACTGTAGACCAAAATGTTGAGAAATACATTAAGACCATAAAAAAAGGTGAAGCTGAAGGTCGAGGTGGAATGGGCTCTAAATTAAATATTGCCAAAATGACCGCCAATAAAAATATCCCAACTTATATTGCCAACGGAAAGAGAAAGAATGTTATTTTGGATATAATTGACGGCAAGAATGTTGGTACGAAAATTACAGTCTAATTTTAAAAAAATTTAATGAAGCTATTACAAACAGATATAAAAAATAAAGTATTGCAATCCATGATGACCATCTTGGATAGCAAAAGGGAGGCAATTATTGCTGCCAATAAAAAGGACCTCGATCTATTTGACAAAAGCGATAGGGCCATGTATGACCGACTCATTGTTAACGACAAAAAAGTGGATGGGATGATCCAATCCATTAAGGAAGTCATGCAGCAGGAAGATCCTGTGGGAAAAATAAAATCTGAGAGGATCCTGGAGAACGATTTAAAGATCCAGAACAAAACAGCTCCTTTTGGCACCATCATGATCATTTATGAATCTAGGCCAGATGTAACCATAGAAGCAGCTGTATTGGCCTTTAAAGCCAATAATAAAATACTTCTAAAAGGAGGAAAAGAAGCCCTACATAGCAACCAAATACTGGAATCTTGCTGGCACGAGGCATTAAAAGAAAACAACCTGGATACAGATTGGATAAAATTGATGCACATGAACAGGGCGGAAACTCAGGAATTTCTGAAAAATCCATCTGAAAAATTAGATTTAATCGTCCCAAGAGGGGGAGAACGACTTATTGCCTTTGTAAAAGAGCATGCAAAATGTGCCGTACTGATCAGTGGCCGAGGTAATAACTTTTTATATGTAAGCAAAGATGCGAATTGGGATCAAAGCTTAAAGGTTATCCTCAATGCCAAAACTGATAAAATTTCCGCTTGTAACGCCTTGGATAAAATATTGGTGGACACCAATATAGATGGCTATGCAGATAAAGTAAAAGACCTCAAAAAGGTACTGAATGACAATGGAGTGTCCATTTTAGTGGACGACAAAATTGGAAAGATATTGCCCAATGAGGAAGCCATAGAAGACGAATCGATCTGGCATCAAGAATTCTTGGCCATGAAATGCTGTCTTGGCGCAGTAGATACTTTAGATGAAGCCATTCAAAAGATAAACAAGTATTCAGGAGGTCATTCGGCAACCATTATGACAACCCAGACCGATGCAGCAATGGAATTTATGGATCAGGTAGATAGTGCTGCCGTGTACCACAATGCTTCCACTAGATTTACCGATGGCGGTCAAATGGGTGTTGGTGCAGAATTGGCTATCAGCACGGACAAATTGCACCACAGAGGTCCGCTAGGATTGGAACAATTGGTCACCAATAAATATTATGTATTTGGTGATGGACAGATCAGAGTTTAAAACTCAATGAGCCCCATCAAAAAAAGCCTCGTAAAACGAGGCTTTTTTTATATGATAAAGCTACAGTAGATTATAAAGTAGCTACTTTCTTCATTAGGTTGCTCTTAAGGTTTGCAGCCTTATTAGCGTGAATGATTTTGCGTTTCGCCAATTTATCGATCATCCCAACAACAGTTGGCAACAATGTTTCAGCAGCTTTCTTATCTTCCTCGCTACGCAATTTTTTAATTGCATTACGGGTAGTTTTGTGCTGGTACCTGTTACGCAAACGCACTGCTTCGTTTCTTCTAATTCTCTTTAATGCTGACTTGTGATTTGCCATTTTATCTTATTGTTATGTTTTTAAAGGGACCTAAGGTCCTAAATCAAATGTGTAGTCCGTAGGGGAATCGAACCCCTGTTACCAGGATGAAAACCTGGCGTCCTAACCCCTAGACGAACGGACCATTATTTTTGGTGTCGTGAATTGCCTTTTTTAATAAAAACAACTCCCAAAAAATATTTCAAATTAAACTTGTAGTCCGTAGGGGAATCGAACCCCTGTTACCAGGATGAAAACCTGGCGTCCTAACCCCTAGACGAACGGACCATTACATTGCGTAATTGCGGATGCAAAAATACAATTATTTTTTACTATTGCAACACCTACAGAATATTTTTTTAATTTTTAATATGCCTTCGCAAACAATACCCTTTTTGTTGCAGGTTTTCCTGTAACCATGCAACTTCCAACCTCATCCTTTGCATCTATTGGAATACAACGTATTGTAGCTTTAGTCTCTTCTTTTATTTTTTCTTCTGTTTCAAGGGTTCCGTCCCAAAAGGCAGAAACGAATCCTCCTTTATTTTCCAGCACTTCCTTGAACTCATCATAAGAGTTTACCTCTGTAATATGTGTTTTTCTATGGTCAAGTGCCTTTTGGAATATATTGCGTTGAATATCCTCCATTAAAAACTCAATTTTAGCGACCACCTCATCAGCGTTTACGGTCTCCTTTTCCAAGGTATCCCTTCTAGCTACTTCATAAGTGCCGTTATCCATATCGCGTTGACCGATAGCCAAACGAACTGGAACCCCCTTTAATTCATATTCATTAAACTTGAAGCCCGGTTTGTGCGTATCCCTGTTATCAAATTTTACAGAAATACCTTTTGAGCGCAATTCCTTTACCAATGGAGCCACTCTATCAGAAATGGCATCCAATTGTTCCTCTCCTTTATATATAGGTACAATCACTACTTGGATAGGAGCTAATTTTGGAGGCAGCACCAACCCATTATCATCACTATGGGTCATCACCAAAGCACCCATCAGTCGCGTGGAAGCACCCCAGGAGGTTGCCCATACATATTCTTGATTTCCTTCCTTAGTAGCAAATTTCACATCAAAGGCCTTGGCAAAGTTCTGACCAAGAAAATGGGAAGTACCCGCTTGTAGCGCCTTTCCATCTTGCATCAATGCCTCTATACAATAGGTTTCCACAGCTCCGGCAAAACGTTCACTTTCAGTTTTAATTCCTTTTATAACCGGCATTGCCATATGTTCCTCGGCAAATTCCGCATAAATATTCATCATTTGTTCCGCTTCGGCAATGGCCTCTTTCTCAGTGGCATGAGCAGTATGCCCTTCTTGCCATAAAAATTCAGCTGTCCTTAAGAACAATCGAGTCCTCATCTCCCATCGCACAACATTGGCCCATTGATTGATCAATAAAGGTAAATCGCGGTAAGACTGTATCCATCTTCTATACGTATCCCAAATAATTGTTTCTGAGGTAGGCCTAACGATAAGCTCCTCTTCCAATTTGGCATCCGGATCTACAATGATCCCACTACCATCTTCTGCATTCTTCAACCTATAATGGGTGACTACGGCGCATTCCTTCGCAAAACCGGCAACATGGCTTGCCTCCTTACTCAAATAGGATTTTGGTATGAACAACGGGAAATAAGCATTTTCATGTCCCGTTTCCTTGAACATCTTATCTAACTGAGCTTGCATCTTTTCCCAAATGGCGAAACCATAGGGTTTTATAACCATACAACCCCTAACTCCCGAATTCTCAGCGAGATCCGCTTTTACAACAAGTTCATTATACCATTTGGAATAATCTTCTGCTCTTTTCGTTAAATTTTTACCCATATTAGTAAGTTTGGCACAAAACTTGCGACTTTATTCTTATAAAAAAATAGTTCGGCAAAACTAACTATTTTTACCATGTTCAACAATTAAATTAACAACGATGATACAAACTGCACCCCTTAAAAAAATTAGAACGGCATCCTTCCTTGCCCTGATAGGCATTTTAGGGGTCTCCTGTGGGTCTTACCAACAGGCATCGTATTACAACGATGGTATATATTCTGACAACGACAGACCTGTTGTTGAATCTAGATCACGTGTTGCTGTCCAAGAGCCACAACAAAATGAAACCAATAGGTACGGGGAGTATTTTGGACAAAAGGCCAATGAATACCAAGACATTCTGGAAAGCGAAGTATTTACTGATGTAGATGGTTATTACAGCAATGTTGAACAGGATAGCTTAGACGTAAACCAAGATGATAATTACTACGCATACAACAACACCTACAACGGGCAACCGGGCTGGGGAGACAATCCACAATCTGTAAATATCAATATTTATGACAACAACTGGGGCTGGGGAAGTCCTTGGTTATGGAACGATCCTTGGTTATGGAATGGCGGTTTTGGATATAATAACTGGGGCTGGGGAAATCCTTGGCGCTGGAATCGTGGATATGGATGGAATAACTGGGGCGGAGGCTTCGGTTGGGGCGGTGGC
Organism: Sediminicola sp.; assembly: GCA_041602195.1. Taxonomy (GTDB): domain Bacteria; phylum Bacteroidota; class Bacteroidia; order Flavobacteriales; family Flavobacteriaceae; genus Sediminicola. The sequence continues at coordinate 7,497 of JBFIGS010000052.1, forward strand.
TTCGGCTGGGGTGGTTTTTATGGCTACAATGCTTGGGGTTATGGATATGGTTGGAATAACTGGGGATGGGGCTACGGCTGGAACAGACCTTGGTATGGCAACTATTACAACAACTACAATAGGGCATACGGTTATAACAGCGGAAGAAGAGGCTACTATAATAACAACAATTCTGTTCGCGATATAAATTCCACTGCGCTTAGAGGCAGATCTAATTTGTCTACCTCCAGCACTAGAGGCAATGATACCAGATATAGAAGCAGCACCAATAGGTCCAACATCAACAATAGGAGCACTACGGGTAGAAATTCTAGCACCTACAGAAGTGGAACAACATCTAGAAGAACGGTTGGGGTAGATGCTGCACAACGGAATAGGTCTTACCGAACCAGTAGAAGTGTTAGAACGGCACCGAGATATAATAACAGCGCCAGGAGTTCCCAAACATATAGAGGTAGCTCCCCACAGAGTAGCACTTACCAAAGATCTAATCCAAGGAGCAGCAATTATTCAAGATCCTCCTCCCCAAATACATATAGATCCAGCGGTGCTGTTAGAAGCAGTAGTAGAAGCAGCTCCAGAAGTTCCGGAAACGTACGAAGCTCAGGGGGCAGCAGCTCCAGAAGCTCTGGAAGTGTAAGAAGTTCTAGTGGCGGAAGTTCTAGAAGTTCTGGAAGCGTAAGAAGTTCTGGTGGCGGAAGCTCTAGGAGCTCTGGTGCTTCATCCTCTCCAAGATCATCTTCATCATCAAGGGGAAGAGGAAATTAAATCCATTACGTTCAAACTTAAACTTAAAATAATGAAAAGGATATTCACTTTACTAATGGTCTTCGCATGCCTTATCTCAAATGCCCAGAACATTACAGATGTACTTAGATATAGCACGGAAAACATACAGGGAACAGGAAGATTCCAAGGTCTTAGTGGGGCATTTGGTGCCCTAGGAGGAGATTTATCTGCCTTAAATGTGAACCCAGCAGGATCTGCGGTATTCAATAACGGGCAGTTTTCTATTTCAGCTTCCAACTATTACAGGGACAATAGTGCCAACTATTTTAACAGTACTTCTTTATCGGATATAAATTCATTGGACATCAATCAATTGGGAGTTGTATTTGTTTTTAACAACACCGATATGAATTCGGACTGGAAAAAAGTTTCCTTGGCCTTGAATTACGATTTGGTTCAAAACTATGACGATAATATTTTTATTTCGGGAAATAGTAATCAGGGTATTGATAATTACTTTTTAAACTTCGCAGAAGGCGTTCCTTTTGGCCCCCTTTTGATACAAGATGGGGAATTTATCGAAGAAGCGTATTTAGATATTGGATCCAGTCTAGGTTTTGTGGACCAACAAGCTTTTCTTGGATACTACGGTGGTGTTATAGATCCTGTAGATGAAAATGATGATAACAATACTGCTTATATATCCAATGCGAAATACAGCACGGTAAATCAGCGATATTTTAAAAGCACTTCTGGATACAATGGCAAGTTTACAGTGAATCTGGCCACGCAATACCAAGACAACTTATATTTTGGAGCCTCTTTAAATTTTCACAGCGTCTCCTACAACCAATTGACAACCCTGAGGGAAAGTGGTTATGATAGTGACTCCGAAATCCAGTTCACCACCTTCGACAATCTATTGCGTACAGAAGGTGCAGGATTTAGTTTGAGTTTGGGAGGGATTGCAAAATTAAACGAAAATATTAGGATTGGCGGAAGCTACCAATCCCCTACTTGGTACCGATTAACAGATGATACGGCCCAGAGAATAAACTCCGATTTGGCGGATAGCGATATAGGATTTATCAATTTCAACATTGTGAATCTTTTTGAGCGCTATACCATTAAAACACCTGCAAAAGTAACGGGAAGTTTAGCGGTCATTTTTGGAAAAGACGGATTATTGAGCTTCGATTATGGCTATCAGGATATGTCCCAAGCAGAATTGAGACCTACCAACGACCCTGCCTTCCAATCCGAAAATGGATTTATAAGCAATGCACTTGGCGGTGTTTCCTCCTTTAGATTAGGTGGAGAATACAGAATTGACCAAGTGAGTTTAAGGGCTGGGTATAGATACGAGCAAAGCCCGTACAAAAACGGGTTCACCGTGGGTGACCTCAATGGTTATTCGGCTGGGATAGGATATAACTTTGGTGTGAGCAGATTGGATCTTGCCTATAATAAATCGGAACAGGACATAGACCAACAGTTGTACAGCACTGGATTGAACACCCCTGCCGCCATCAACAATAGAAATAGCAATTTAACGTTGGGATACACCTTAAATTTCTAAGGAATAAAAAAGTACGAGCCACAAAAAAACCAGCGATTGCTGGTTTTTTTTTGTTATCTGACCAAGGAGAAATGATTTTTTAGAGTTTTTGCCACAATGATACCCTGCTCGTCCCTGGAATATTCCATCTTAAACCAATAATCAGAGGCAGGCATGGGCTTTCCAATATAAGTACCATCCCAGCCCAAGGTATTCTGTTCCATTTGTTTTAATAGCTTACCATACCGATCAAAAATAAAGATGACCGGACTTACTAATGTTTCTATCCCCTTAATATTCCAGAAATCATTAACACCATCTGCATTGGGCGTGAAAAATTTAGGGTAACCTACCACTAAAAAAGGAATTGGGTCTGTGGTTCCGCATCCATTTTTATCATTTATGATGACCGTATTTACTCCTGGCGGCACATCGAGGAATATAGGGGAATCTTGAAATTCACCTCCATTGATGGCATACTCATAAGCACCATCACCGTCTACCACAATTTCAATATTATTGCTGTCAGACATATCTGATAGGATAATCACTTCATCCAAAACGGGCATTCCATAATAGGTGATCAAAATATCATCTGTAATTATGGTAGCCATACTGGTTTCTATTTCCACGTAATATCTCCCAGAGTTGGGACTTGTTACCGTTAATTGGGTAGCTCCTGGGCCAGAGGCCAAAACAGCATCAATGGTGCCATCATCTTCATAATCCACACTCCATGTGACATTTACGATATCGGGACCGGCAGGTGAGTTCAAGGCGCTTAAAATGATATCCGGATCATCTTCACACGCGTAGATATCCAACCCTAAAAATTCATCCCTAAGTGTACAATCTAAAGCAGAATCTTGATCATTATCCACAGAACTTCCAGTAAAAGTCAAGGAAAATGGTTCAGGATCCCCATCAAAATTAGTATTGAAATTATTTATCAGCAAGTAGTAGATTTCCCCTGCGGTAACATTCAACCACTCATCGTAGGTGTTTTGACTACCTGTTAAAAAAGGGGCACCTTCCTGCCCGTTGGCCGGATTTACCCCTATCCCTGTAAAATTGGTATTATTAACCTCATAATTACACCTAATTGGCTGTGCGGTTCCACTACTAATGGCACCACAGTCCACATCGGGACCATAAAGCGCAAAATCCCATTCGGCTGTGGGCGACAGCGCTTCTATATCAAAGCCAATCTGTCCGTCCGTACCGGCTCTAAATACATACCAAGAGGTGTTGTTTTCTATATTTGCAGATGCCACACTTCCCTTTTCCAAACATCCAGATTGACGTATGGTATCGGGGTCAAAATCGTCCACATCCCCACTGCCATCAGTCTCCGACAAGATAGGAGCATCGGCACAAACGGGAATGGCACTACGACAATCAGGGGAATTCTGTGCCATGGCGCTCCAAGAAAATAGGAACCAAAAACACATTGAATAAAAAAGAATTCGCATAGATTATGGGGCTATCGTGATACAAATTATCAGTATTATAACTCCCACTGCCCTGTTTTAGTATACTACATCCAAAAATTTATACACTTTATCGTCAAAAGGAAACCCAGAGGAATTTTCCCTACCGTTTTAGAGAAAAGTGACTATCAATAAATTTAGCTGTGGCTCTTTGCCCTCTGGCATCTATATAGGTGAGTTTAAACCAATAATCGGATGAAGGCAAACTTTTACCATTGATATCTCCGTTCCATACCATACTATCCTTCGTCATCTGACGCAATAGTTTCCCATATCGATCATAGATAAAGACCACAGGATCCTGAAGGGCTTCAATGCCAACAATGGTCCATTCATCATTGACAGAATCACCATTGGGACTGAAAAATTTTGGGAATCCTACAACAACAATAGGTTCCGAAACGGATCCGCAGCCTTTGAGATCATTAATGGTGACAACGTGGTCCCCTGGAATTACATTGGTGAAAATATTCCCAGCTTGATAGGGTCCATTATCGAGTTGGTATTCAAACTGACCTTCAATATCGGTAATGATAGTAACCGTGTTATTATCCTGAACATCCTCTATGATCACATCGGTTATGGCTGGAGTCTTAGAAATAACAACAGTAATAGGTACGATTCGTTCACAAGGAAAACCATTCTCCTCACTGGTCATCGTCAGAATATAGGCACCCCCTTCGTCAACTTCAATACTGGAGGTTGTGGCCCCTGTATCCCATGAATAACTATAATTCATATTGGCATTAGGCTCTCCAATGACCACTGAAGTGCTGTTCTCACATAGAAACAGTTCCGTTGGAAAGGTAATTTCCGGAGTTTGCAACACCTGTAATTCAAATTGCTGTGCAACGTCAAAACATTCGGGATTGGCCAAGGATGTTGTCCTAACATAGATTGTTTCCAAGCCTGCTCTTATTGGATATTCCTTTGGAAGTTGGTCTATGCCATCAACCGCATCCGGCAAAGAATTATGGTAGCTCACTATAAATTCTGTTGCAGATTGGCTTCCCAAAGCTTCTATGTCTTTTTGAAACAGATCATAAAAACCAAGATCGGAACAGGTAATTTCATCGGCAACAGCAA
>JBFIGS010000053.1:0-12270 GCA_041602195.1 Sediminicola sp.
CAAAAGATAATCAATGGTTACAATGCCATCCTTATCCTTTACAAATTCAAAATCATGGTTATGGTACAACAATTTCAATCCAGCTTTTTCACACTTTTTACCAAGGGTTGTCAATATTTCTGCAAGATTTGAAGCACCTCCAGTCATACCCATAGACCTATCCTCCTGATTAAATGTAAAGAGACCCATTGGGGGTACCGGTATCACAAAGTATTCAAATCCGGCTGCTTTTACATCGGCTATCATGCTATCTGCATTTTCCAGGGTTACCGAGCCCTGATGTGTGCTTATGGGGGTCAAACCAACTTCATTAAGAAATGCCTTGAAATCTGTTGGGGACATATTATAAAATTTCCCCTCGGCATATCCAGCCGACTCAATATTCTTATAGCCAGCATCCGCAACTGCCTGAAGGGTAGCTTTGGCATCCTTGCCCATATCGTCCCTAACCGTATAAAGTGCCAAGCCCCCAAATTTTTCTTGGGCGGACCCAATAAAGCTATTTGCTATAAAAAGAGCAACTAAAGATAAAATTCTAACTGTTTTTTTCATGATTTTCAATTTTTGTTGTTTTGGTGATGTTTTAGATGATATTATTTTTATACTAGTTCTTATTGGTATATTAAGTCTGGCTTGCTTTGAAGCTATAGAGATAAGGTGCCTTGTGGGCACCGCCAGCATACAATTTTTCATGACGTACCAAAATATCCATGCCCAATATTTTACGTTGAAATGTGGTACGTCTTAATTCTTCGCCTAAAATAGCCTCATACAGGTGTTGCAGGTCTTTCATGGTGAATTTTGGAGGCAAAAGATTGGTGCCTGTCAGTTTTTTATCCAGATTTTCCCTTAACGTTTTAAGGGCCTTCTCAACAATTTTTTCGTGATCCATCATTAAGGAAGGTAGTTCGTCAATAGCATACCAATTAATGGAATCTGAAAGTTCATCTGGTATGGGCTTAACATCGTCATAATTTATCAAGGCGTAGTATGCGACAGAAATAAACCGATCCAAAAGCCAATGCCCCTCTTCGATATCCATCTCATTGGCTTCTATAATGGTGCGCATAACTTCTGGAGCAGCTCGTGTGGTATCGCCAAAGGTGTGGAATTGTTCCAAATAAATATGGTCTAAACCTGTACGCTCCTTTAAACCTCTTTTAACCGCATCATCCAAATGTTCATTTCTCTTTACGAACCCACCTGGTAAGGCAAATAGTCCAGTATTGTGATATTCCAATAACAGGATTTTGAGTTGCCGGCCATTAAATCCGAATATCACCGAATCATAAGCCAAATGAGGTATATACTCATCAAAGAGAGGAAGTTTCTTGTTTTCTTTAAACGCCAATCTGCACTTTTTACCAAAGAAAAGAAATAAAGTAATGCCAGTTATAATTTATTGTCACAAAAAGAGACAATAATGTGTTTTAGCTTTAACCCCGTTCCTTTAAAGCTTCAATATACTTCCATTAACCAATAAATTAGAATTATCCATGATCACGATCTGTTGGAAACATTCCTTCTTCCAGTAACCCCTCCATGTAGCTACCCAACAAAGCAGAATATTTGTGCAGCTCATTGTACATTTGTTTATCATGGGGCAATTGGGCCTTTTTAAATGATTCTTCGAACAATTCTCTAAATTCAGCTAAGGTCCTCACCGTAGTATATACATCTTCTGTAGTCATATTTTTTGGTTTTAAGACAATCTTCTTACGTTACATCGCATCTTAATTTTTATCAAAATCTTCCCTTACTATTTTAACTATATTAAATGTCCCAGCTTTAAAATACTACAATAATTGGCAATTGGCATACTACCTTTACATATTAATCGTTTTATGAACACATGTTCATGTAATATTGAAAGTTTTTTTTTCAATTGTTATCGGGAACAGGGTCTATAGCACTACTAGCGTTTAATAATATGAGCAGAAGCACCAAAAAAGAAAAGTTTTTTGAAGAGTCACTTAAGTTGATTCATGAAAAGGGGTATAAGGCAACAACAATGCGCGATATCGCTGAAAAACTAAACTTCAAGGTCGCCAATGTTTATAATTACATAGATTCTAAACAGGCATTGTTAGAAACATATCTTTTCGATATTTCAAATGAATTTTTGGAGTCTATAGAGCTCATTATGGAATCTTCCTATGCACCAGAAGAAAAATTGCGTTTGATCATTTCCGTGCATGTTCAAATGATTTCGAAAAAACCATACGAATTGTCCCTATTGGTCAATGAATGGAGAAATTTAGAAGAACCAAAACGTGGCGAATTAATTTACCTCAAAATGAAATACAATAAAAAAGTGAGGGAAATTATCATAACTGGGATGGAACAAGGTAAGTTTAGAACCATGGATCCGGATATAGCTACATTATCTTTTTTATCTTCGTTGAGATGGCTGTATGATAAATTTACAGACAAAAGTGATGAGCATTCAAAAGCCAATAGAATAGAAATTGAAAAGCAGCTGACCGATTTTATTTTCTTAGGTCTGGGCAATCGTTAAAACTGAGATTTCAATATTTTTCCATATGCTTAAAATCATTATGTTTAACGCATTTGATTAAAATAATAACCCTAATCATTTCGATGATTGCTGTCTATAGTAGGAAGGGTATTCCCCAAGATCAAATTATCTTAAATTCATGTTAAAGCCTCTACGATGTCCCTACATCTATAATGATCTATTGCCTTTATTTCCCTAATTTTCCTCCTTAGAATTTAGAATTATACTTCTAGCATCTTTATTGTAGTTTATGACGCATCATAATAAGTTATCCTTCTTGAATGAGGGTGGTGAGATGGGAAGGTTGATCAAGGAAAAGGATTGGACGAAAACCCCTCTCGGACCTATTGAAACATGGCCACAAAGTCTTTGTACATCCTTGAGTATCATTTTACATACCAACCAACCCATGTTAATATTTTGGGGACAGGAATACCTTTGTTTTTTTAACGACGCCCATAAACCAAGTCTGGGATTGGACAACAAATACCTTTCCGTTCTAGGCGAACCTACATCAGTAACTTTTCCCGAAGCATGGGATTTCATAAAGCCGTTATTCAAGCAGGTATTCGAGACAAAAAAAGGCCTATATCTAGAAAATCAGTTGATTCCTATATTAAGAAATGGTAAAATGGAGGATGCCTATTGGACGGTACATTATAGTCCGATCATTAGCGCCAACGGCAATACTGAAGGTGTTTTTGTGACCTCAAAAGAAGCTACCTCAATGCTATTGGAAAAAGTCATTGCCGAAGAAGTAGATCAGCGGTTTAAGTCTGCTGTAAAACAAGCTCCTGTTAGTATAGGAGTTTATAAAGGGCCAAATTTTATTGTGGAAATGGTGAATGATGCCTATTTGGAATTGGCAGATATGGAGGAACAAGAATTACTGGAAAAGCCTTTATTCGATGCAATTCCAGAAGCTAGAAAGGGAACTGAAGATATTTTAAGGCATGTTTACAACACTGGGGAAACTTATAAGGGCACAGAATTTCCGATTACGATCAATAGGCATGGCAATACAAATATCGGATACTTCAATCTTATTTGTCAAGCCCTTAAAAAAGAAGATGGCGAAATTTTTGGTACTATAGGAGTTGCCGTAGAAGTCACAGAATTGGTAAAGGCAAAACACTCACATTCAGAGAGCGAAAGAAAGTTTAAGAATTTGGTCATGCAATCGCCCATACCCATGACCGTTTTTAAAGGAAAAAAGCATACAGTAGAACTCGCCAATGAAGCCATGATCAAAAACATTTGGCGTAAAAAAGAAGATGAAGTTTTGGGAAGGGAAATTTTGAATATTTTCCCAGAATTAATAGATCAAAAATTTCTTGCCTTATTGGACGCGGTACTTGAAACCGGAAAACCTTATAAAGAAAAAGAGGCTCTCGCTTTTGTAATGGGAAATGATGGGATGCGCAAACTTTATGTGGATATTGATTATTCTCCCTTAATTAGTTCTGACAATACCGTAGAAGGTTTGATAGTCACGACCATAGACGTCACTGAAAAGGTAATGACCCGTAAAAAAATAGAAGAGGCAGAAACCCGTTTGAGACTAGCGACCGAAGCTGCTGAGATGGCCACGTTTGAGTTGGACCTGAACAAAAGAAATATTATATACTCCCCAAAATTGGCCGAGATTTTTGGTCATGATAGAACCGCTAATCTTTCTCATGAGGAAATGAGGGAACAAATACATCCCGATGATATAGATGCTATTGTCCTTAAGGCATTTAAGAAGGCTTTTACTACAGGCATATATTTTTATGAGGCTAGATTGATCACTCCAGCCAATGAAATTAAATGGATCAAGACCCATGGGAAAATTTATTACGATGATAAAGGTAAACCAACAAATTTAATAGGGGTGCTCAGGGATATCACCGAGGATAAGATAAGCCAACAGACTTTATTGGAAAGTGAACAAAAATTTCGATTATTGGCAGATTCGATGCCACAGCAAATTTGGACTGCAGATGCAGATGGTAACCTAAATTACTTTAATAAAGCTGTTTTCAAATATACTGGCTTAAACCAAGATGAGATTTTGGATATGGGTTGGTTAGATATCATACATCCGGAGGATAAAGATGAAAATCTAAGATTATGGATAGAATCAGTGAAAACTGGTAAAGATTTTATTTTGGAACATCGGTTTAGAAGACATGATGGGTCCTACCACTGGATTTTGAGCAAGGCAAGCCCCCAAAGGGATGAATATGGAACTATTCAACGCTGGGTGGGCGCAAGTACAGATATCCAAGAACAAAAAATGTTTTCCAAAGAATTGGAGAAAAAAGTAAAGGAACGTACGCGAATGCTGAAGGAGTCCAATACTAAATTGGAAGATTCCATAGAAGAACTTCAAAAAATGAACGTGGAACTTCAATCCTTTGCCTATGTCTCCAGTCATGACCTCCAAGAACCACTCCGTAAAATCCAAACGTTTATTTCCCGAATCCTTGAAAAGGACCGTGATACCCTTACCGAGTCAGGAAAAAATTATTTCGGACGCATACAGGATTCTGCCAACAGAATGCAGAATCTGATAAAAGACCTCCTCTCCTATTCAAGGACCAATATCACCGGCAATGAATTTAAGAAGGTCAACTTAAATGATATCATAGAAGAAGCCCAGTTAGATTTGAAGGAGAAACTGGATGCGAAGAAGGGTAGCATGCATGTTGGTGATATGTGCGAGGTAACCATCATACCCTTCCAATTTGTGCAGCTCATGAGCAATTTAATAAGCAATTCCATTAAATTTTCCATTCCAGGAATTCCCCCACACATAAAAATCACCAGTAAAGAAGTAAACGGAGAAGAGTTTGGGGATTTTGATCTAATTCCTCAGGTAAGGTACTGTCATATCTCCTATTCTGATAATGGGATAGGATTTGACTCTGAATACAAGGATAAAATTTTTGAGGTTTTCCAGAGACTGCATGGCAAGAACGAATATGAGGGAACGGGAATAGGATTGGCCATCGTCAAGAAAATTGTTATGAACCATGATGGTTTTATCAGCGCTGTAGGAAAGCCTAATAAGGGAGTTGCCTTTGATATTTTTATTCCAGTGGATCAATAAAAACCAAACGATTGAAGAAATTCTCGATTAAAACAATTACTAATTAAAACTAATCCCATACAAGGATGAATTCCATACACCCAAAAGTAATTAGGCAAATTTTTGTACTTATCCTGATTGTGCTCATGGGCACCTTGATTTTCAGGGAAATGCTCCCCTATTTATCGGGGGTATTGGGTGCCATTACCCTATTTTTTATTTTACGGAACTTTATGGGAACGCTCATTAAAAAAGGATGGAACCCAGATTGGGCCGCAGCTCTCTTACTTTTCCTATCCTTCTTTTGTATTTTGGTACCGGTTGCAGGAATTGCTTTAATGCTGGGTAACAAAGTAGGTACAATTACCAATAAACCAGAAGAATTTGTCAAAAAAACCGAAGGCCTTTTAAGCAAATGGGAATCTCAAATAGGATTTGAATTTACCTCAAGTATTGATACTTCCGAAATCTCTTCCTGGCTCTCTAATAATTTGTTCAGTTTTGCAGGGGGAACATTCAATATCATCCTTTCCCTTGGCATCATGTACCTGTTGCTCTTTTACATGCTCACCAACAGAAGAATGTTACGACAGTCGTTATTTGAGTATATCCCTATCAACAATGATAACCTAAAAATAATTAGCACAGAATGTGAAAAGATGGTGAAGAGCAATGCTCTTGGAATACCCTTGGTGGCCATTGTCCAGGGTATTGTGGCCCTAATAGGATTCTTTATTTTTCAAATAGAAGATCCCTTTTTCTGGTTCACTATTGTTGCCGTTGGATCTATTATACCTTTTGTAGGGACCTTAATTGGGATTCTGCCCGTTTTTCTGTTGACCTTATCCACTGGTACACCTTTCCAAGCCTGGGGAATACTTCTTTATGGCATTATCGTAGTAGGATCTTCGGATAATATTGTTAGGCTTTATGTTCTCCGTAGGTTGGATGATGTACATCCGCTCATCACCCTGATAGGGGTTATCGTGGGAGTGCCGTTGTTTGGGTTCATCGGCTTAATTTTTGGACCATTAATGATCAGTTTATTCCTTGTGGTACTGAGAATCTACAAAATAGAGTACGGACAATCCAAAGAAAATAAAACCCATCTGTGAGGATATTATAAAACCATAAACCCCTGTAGTCTTTACTAAAATGTATTGGCCACAGGGATCTGAAATAGTCCTATTGTTTTTTCTAAAAATGGCTAGAAACCAAAGCCAAAGCCCACCTGGACCATATTTCCTTCCACCGAATTGAAAAACCCTAGATTAAAGGCCAGAAAACGGTAACCACTTATCCATAAACCTCCCCCTTGGGACGTATGCCATTTGTTAGAAGTGTCGTTATCCATCCACACCCTTCCGTAATCGAAGCCACCATACATTCCAATGGTAATAGGTGCCACTGCTGTTACGATTCTTTTTAAGCGCAGGCGTAAATCGGAACTTTGATAAAAATATGACTTCCCTGTAAACCTTTCATTCCTAAAGCCTCTAAGGCCATTATTGCCTCCTATGGACGGGGCATGATAAAAGAAAAAATCTTCTCCAAAATTGGTCTTATACTCCGCCATAGTGCCCAGGACCAAATTTCCCGATGGAATTACCTTCTGACTAAATCCAAATTTTATACCAGCGTAGGCAAACGAATTATCCTCAAGATTGAGATTGGTTTTATACCCACCGGTCAACCCCATATAAACAGCCTTGGTAGGAAAGTCGTCTGCATCGTCATGGTCGTACGCAACGGATACTTCGGCCCCGACATAATCCTGCGAGTCAAACACATTGGGATCTACATTATCAGGGGTGAAAAATCGATTCTCATTTTCATCCACCTTAAAGGACTCGTAAAGTCCCTTTATTTTAAGGGTTCTGTACGCTATACCGGCATTCAATTTAACTTGTCTCATACGGGCCCTGTTGAAATCATTGTCAAACTCATCATCCGGATTAAAGGTTTCATTTCCCATCCCAAAATAGTTATTGGAAAACCGATCATTGGTAAAATAGCCATCTATCTCGAAGTTCCATTTTGGAATTATATTGGCAAAGATCCCTTGATAACTCAGTTCCACCCCCTCGAACTTGAAGTAATAATTGGCTCCAAGAGTATGTTTCTGACGAAATGGATTGCCGTTGAATCCATTATTGGTATATACATTGGTTGCACCGAGATATAGACCATCGTCTGTTCTAAACCCAATATTTGGCAAAAGCATATTTGTGTTTTCCGTAAATTGACGCCAATGGAAGGTATTTGTTTCATAAGAGTTCGTCAATTGTTTTGATGGCACTTTGTCCTCAAATTTGGATTCTTCAGATTTCCAGTCGTAAACTTTTAATGCTTTCTTGTTGCTTATCTTATAGGTATCCTTTCCATACCCCCCGACCAAGCGGATAAATACCCCTCCATTACCTTCACCTTCCACTATAAAATCATCCTTATCTCCCAAGCCGTATATCCACAATTCCTTGGTTTCGGCCTTATCAAAAATACGGTCGAACATCACTTCATTTGGTTCATCGCTGAGCAATCTTCTGATGACCACTCTTGTCTTGCCCTCTGGCAATCTAGTAACCGTTATTTGATCATCTTTTTCTGTGCCATGCAGCGCTACAACCTCATTGAGGTATTGCCCATATTCAGTAGCCATGTCCTTTAAATTGGCCAAACGGCCTATCAAACTCTTTTTTATGCTATTGGAGGTACTATCCTGTACTTCCTTTGGCAACCTTAAAAAGGCGGCATCGATAACCTCCTTGGTCAATTGTTGTTGAATAAATTCTGCTTCCTCTGTCCATACATCGGCGCCAAATTTTGTGACAAAAGCCCTGTCCAAGCTATTTCCTTGTGCCATAAACCAAGGTACATCCTTCAAATCTTCACCATAGGATTGCCAAAACCTGGCCTTGGGAACAAACCACTTGATGATTGGAAAAGCAACCCCGTCAAATTTTGTAAAGGCACCATCCCTATCTCGGGGAATAGGCAAAAATCGTTTGTCACCCGATTCCAGCTCATACTCGGCCCATCGCCATTGATCTTGGTGTCGATCCCAATCGCCTATCAGCATGTCAAATATGCGCGCACGAACGAAGCTTCGTTGCTCAACATCATAGGATTCGTCCCTTTTTAATTTTTCCAGAACATCCGTGGTACTTTCAAAATCTGGAATACGCCCAGATTTTTCCGGATTGGCCTGGTTGTAGCCCACATAATTTTTATGCATGTCCGAAGGACGTTCCTCTATATAATAAAGCTCATCCCCATAGGTAGCATTCAAATCTCCCAAACTTTTTTGTTTGGGCACGTAGAACAACTCTGGGCTGGCGTGGTTCACATCCACTTTTCTGGCCATAGGGCTGATGGCCAATTGAATGTAAGGATGGGCTGTTGTGAAAAAATCGGAAATCACCTCCTCGGTCAATGTACCCTTATAATCCTCTGCCTCATAAGCGATACCCTTTACTTTAAATTTTAAAAATTTTAAGGCATTTTTTCTTAAGGATCTCATAGCGTATTCCTTCCCATTCTTATCTTCCAGGCGCAAGGAAAAGGATTGATGGCCACCACCTTCCTGAGTAACTTTGAGCCCCCCATATAAGGTGTCCAGACGAACTACTTTGGCAGTGACCTCCTTTCCAAAATACTCCCTGTATCGATCACCCCAAATAAATTCGTAAAACCCAGTTTTTTCCAGATTCTTTTTTTGCTCCCCGTCTAAAACCGATGCCTGAACATATTTATCTGTAAGGGCCTCAGGGATATCAATCTTTGTTATTTCCTCAAATTTAGGCAGAACAGCAAATGATCTTGAAGATAAATCAGCATCTTGGGTGACGAAGGTTACCTTGGAAGAACCATCCTTAAAATATTCCAACTTGGCAAAGCCCGGTTCCCCATAGGTATAGAGTCCTTTATAGTCCAAGGACCCACCAATGGTTATTATTTCATCTTCCGATCGTCTAGTCGCTGTCTTTCCACCAAGGGACCCACTAACAATCTGATGTATGCCACCCCCAGTAAGATACTGTAAGCTTTCCTCGTGTCCTGAAACCAACGTGATCCTATCCGAATCCTGTGCCAAGGCAGAGACCATTATACGTAAGTAATTGTATCTTCTGGAATTGAGTTCTTTATTTGAAAAGCCAGCCCAATCCTCTATTCTATTAGCTATAGTTCCCAATACAGGAAGTGGTGTCAATTGGTCTGAAAATGTTTCTTTGCCAGCAAAAATCCCATTGCTGAAGATAGGGTGGTGCATGGCAATTACTATATTTTTATCCTGCCCGTCGTTGATCATTCCTTCCAGTTCCTCCACAAACCTTCTGCGGGTAACGATGTCCGTACATTTCCTATTAATGCCCTTTACCCGATCCCAATTACTTATGAACCAATAGGAATCGATCAGGATCATATCCAATTGATCATTGAGCACAATCCTTTCCAGCGGACAGGCATTCTCCGGAAAGACATTAAGTCGTTCCCTGTCTTTATCTTTGATCAGGTCTTCTACTTTTTCCATTTTATCGGCATCAAAACTTTTCCACTCAAAGTCCCCCGGCATAAAGATGGTCTCTCCTTTGAATTTGTCCGTAATTCCTATTTGTAGCTCTATTCGTTTTTTATCAATTTCCCATTGATCTTCTTTGGGCGAAAGGTTGTCCCCTGTAAAAATCATGGTACTGTTTTCCGGAGCTTTTCCCAATTGATCCTTCAAAAGACTCAGCACCAATTCCTTCTTTCCCTCTTTAAGATTCCCGAGGCCTCCAGCTATGTAAAACGTATGCACTGCCTTTTCTTCCGCATCACTACCTTTTGTGATGTCCAAGCTTTTCTGTTCCCTGTAGGTCGCACAACCAAAGAGGAAACAGGTTAGCAGGGCGAAAAGGAAGAAGCGTACCATTTGATTTCGGAATACAAAGTTCATAAATAGTGTATGGGATTAGTTTTTTGTTTTTTCAATTATTGGGAATGTGCATTGAGACATAAACCTGTATTTGCAAGTATACACCCTGCCACGAACTTGGATTATCTCAAAAGATCTTTTCCTTAACACGAATCAAAATTGCTAAAATAGTTGGCGTTTTTAGCTTTAAAAGAATCAATAAATTTCGTTTTAGGATCAATACTTAGAAGAAATGAATTATAAATTTGCCATAATAAACACCAGCTAAAATTAGTTTCAAGTCCCTCTGAAAAGGGACTTTTGGCCTTTATTTTTAGTACAACCGTTTTAATATACACAAATAATAAATAAGTAAAAAGAACAAATTGAATTGGAAAAAATCTCAAAATGAAATTCTAAAATGACCGAGGAAGAACAAGTTCGATTACACAATATTGCCGATACAGAACATGAAATATTTGCACTCTTAAAACAGCGATGGAGTCCTAGAGCCTTTAGAAACGAACATATTTCTGATGGAAACTTAAAAAAAATATTTGAAGCCGCCAGATGGGCTGCAAGTAGCAATAATGAACAGCCTTGGCGTTTCATTTATGCCAATAAAGGAACGGAGGCTTACGATAAGATTTTTGACTGTTTAAGTGACTTTAACAAGCAGTGGGCTACAAATGCACCTACCTTATTGCTGACGGCATACAAAGAAAAGGATAAGAATGACACTCAAAACTTTCATGCCCAACAAGATTTGGGATTGAGTTTGGGAAACATGACAGTACAAGCCCAGTATTTAGGAATTGCCCTGCATCAAATGGCAGGGGTGGATTGGAAAAAAGCCGAAACAGCGTTTGATGTTCCTGATGGGTTTCATGTAAGTTCAGCCGTTGCCCTGGGATATTACGGTGGTGATCTGGAAAGCTTATCACCAGATTTACAAGAGAAAGAGACCCGAGAGCGATTTAGAATGCCCCAGGAAAATTTTGCCTTCCACAAAAAATGGAAGTTCTAGAGGAAGCACTAGGTGTTTCGACCTCCTAAAAAAGGATTTTACCTACTTGAATTAGTACGAAACACCTAGTGCGCTATTTAGGATCATTAGGCGGTATGAACCCTATCCGATAAATAAGCCAGAGGCTATAATCCCTATAACTAATACTACTAGAATAATAGTAATTATAATGGCCGCTATTTTTGTTTTTGAATTCTTCTGAAGAATAAATTGCTGCGTATCGTTATCCTCCTCTTTTATAAATTCGGTTTCAATGTCATTTTCTTTCTCTTGCATATAATTAGTTTAAAATAGTATTAAAATCTAAGTCATACCTAATCCTATAAATATTCTGCCAAATTTGGCCTATCCTTGATTAGTTCATCAAAAATATGGCGATTTCAAGGTTTACATTAATGCAAATCATTTAAAATTTAATTCTTTTAAACTCTTCCCATCTCAAGATGATTGCGTTAATCTTAAATCTAATTGAGCACCTTCCACCCATTTCCCTCTACTAACTTTGTCCTTAGATAAATACCTAAAAACTTAAATGTTTAGCCGGTAGTAACTGTTCTGAAAAATTGGATTATGTATGGATTACATTGACACCCTATCTGCCTGCCACCACAGATTCAGATTTCTCTTGGAAGAACTGTCGGATGAATCTGGAGATGTTCTAAAAAAAAATAGACTAGTGGAAGAGTTTAATAATGAGATTGAAGTGTATTGTTACGTAAGCGCCTCCTTCTTTTTGGATCCGAACAATAAAAGATACA
>JBFIGS010000054.1:0-12166 GCA_041602195.1 Sediminicola sp.
GAAATTTGATCATATCTTGGGGCGACATTTTGCTTGTTGGGCAACACCCAGATCTGCAAAAATTTCACAGCACGATCCCTGTTCTTGTTTTGCTCCGAGTGGGAAATGCCAGTACCAGCACTCAAGACCTGTACATCACCCTGGCTAATGACCGCCACATTCCCCATGCTATCCTTATGCTGCAAATCCCCTTCCAACGGAATGGAAATTATTTCCATATTGCTATGGGGATGGGTACCAAAACCCATTCCGCCATCGACAACATCATCATTTAGGACACGCAGAACCCCAAAATTCATGCGCTCCCTATTGTGGTAATTGGCAAAACTGAAGGTATGGTGGCTTTCCAACCACCCGTGATTGGCGTGACCTCTTGTATCGGCTTTATGAAGAACTGTGTTTGTCATCACTAATTTTTAGATACAAAAATACGCCCCAGACCTTATAAAGATTATTAAAATTGTCTTAAGAAATGTTCGTTGATCCCGAGATAAAAGCTCCTTTTTGGGAGTATGAAAAGTCCTGAAAAAACAAAAGCCTCACATTTCTGTGAGGCTTTGTACCTTGGGTGGGAATCGAACCCACACGTCAAAGACACTGGATTTTGAATCCAGCGCGTCTACCAATTCCGCCACCAAGGCTCATTTTGGACTGCAAAAATAGAAATTATTTTCATTTTCACACAAAAAAAATCAATATTTATAACTCCTCAACACAATTAATTTCTAAATTTGCACCTCGTTTGATAAAAACGTTGAAAATAAACACTTTAAGCATGTCCTATCAAGTACCTGAACCTAAAATTTTTGCTTGTACACAAAGTACGAACCTTGCGGAAAGGATTGCAAAATCATTTGGATCCGATTTGGGAAAAGTGATCTTTTCCAGATATAGTGATGGAGAGTTTCAACCATCTTTTGAAGAATCGGTACGAGGGGCAAGGGTATTTATTGTAGGCTCTACGAATCCAAGTTCTGAAAACTTAATGGAAATGCTGTTGATGTTGGATGCGGCCAAGCGTGCCTCAGCAAGACATATCACAGCGGTGCTACCCTATTTTGGTTGGGCCAGACAGGATAGAAAAGACAAGCCAAGAGTGCCGATTGCGGCAAAATTGGTGGCCAAAATGTTAGAAGTTGCCGGTGCCACGAGGATCATAACCATGGATCTTCACGCCGATCAAATTCAAGGATTTTTTGAAAAGCCGGTAGATCATTTGTTCGCTTCCACCTTGTTCTTGCCATATCTCAGAAACCTTAATTTGGACAATCTGACCATAGCCTCTCCTGATATGGGCGGATCAAAAAGAGCCTATGCCTATTCCAAAGCCTTGGAATGTGATGTAGTCATCTGTTACAAACAAAGGGAAAAGGCAAACGTAATATCCCATATGGAACTTATCGGGGACGTAAAGGGAAAAAATGTCGTGCTAGTGGATGATATGGTGGATACCGCAGGTACCTTGACAAAAGCGGCCGATTTAATGATGGAACGCGGTGCCTTAAGCGTAAGGGCAATTACCACCCATGCGCTACTTTCGGGGGATGCATATGAAAAAATAGAGAAGTCGCAACTATTAGAACTTATAGTAACCGACTCTATTCCCTTAAAAAAGGAAAGCAACAAAGTAAATGTGCTCAGTTGTGCAGAATTGTTCTCGGATGTGATGCAACGCGTACACCAGAACACTTCCATAAGTTCAAAATTTTTAATGTAGCACTAGGAAACACCTGGGCCAAGAAAGCGTATTTAATTAATAATTAATATATATAATGAAGTCAATTACAATTAAAGGATCAGAAAGAGAAAGCGTGGGCAAGAAGGCTAGTAAGGCTCTACGTAATGCTGGAAAGGTTCCTTGCGTGTTATACGGAGGGGATAAACCATTACACTTTACAGCAGATGAGTTATCATTCAAAGAAATAGTGTACACCCCTAATGCACACACAGCTGTGATTGATTTGGGTGAAAAGAAATTCAATGCGGTATTGCAGGATATCCAATTTCACCCTGTAACCGATAAAATTTTACACGTAGATTTTTACCAGTTGTTCAGTGACAAACTAGTTACAATGAACATCCCTGTAAACTTGGTAGGAAATTCTCCAGGGGTAAGAAATGGTGGTAGATTGTTATGGAGAAAAAGGAAACTTGCAATTAAGGCACTTCCGGACAACCTTCCAGATTTCTTTAATGTAGATATATCTACATTGAAAATTGGAGGTTACATTACTGTCGCTTCCCTTTTAAATGACGATTTTACCATTTTACACCCAGACTCAACTTTGGTTGTACAGGTTAAATCTGCCCGTAACGCCGTTCTTATTGATGAGGACGAAGAAGAAGGGGCTGAAGGAGCAGAAGGAGCAGAAGCTGCTGAAGCAACTACTGAGGCTAGCGAATAGTAACTCATACACAATACATAAAAGCATCCCAAGAAATTGGGATGCTTTTGTATTTTTACACCAAATTCACATGTCCTTGCTATGTTTGGATTGTTTAAATCTTTTTTTACCAAAAATAAGGCCCTAATAGAGGAAGCAGATACCATGAAAAAATTTTTAGTTGTCGGATTAGGAAATATTGGAGACGAATATGCAAATACCAGACACAATATTGGTTTCAAAATTTTGGACGAAACTGCCAAAGCAGAAGGACTTACGTTTGAGACCCAGAAGTTGGGGGATGTAACAACCCTAAAGGTAAAAGGCAGAAGCATTCTTCTTTTAAAACCATCTACCTATATGAATCGAAGTGGCAAAGCCATAAAGTACTGGATGGAGAAGGAGAAAATTCCATTGGAAAACCTTTTGGTAATCACCGATGACATCAACCTTCCTTTTGGCACTATCCGGGTAAAGACCAAAGGCAGTGATGGCGGCCACAATGGGTTAAAGGACACTCAGACCAGTTTGGAAACCACAAATTACAACCGATTCAGGTTTGGGGTCGGGGCCGATTTCGGTCAAGGCAAACAAGTCGACTATGTTTTGGGGGAATGGAATGAAGATGAACAAAAAGCGCTTCCGGAACGCTTCACCAAGGCCACAGAATTGATTAAATCATTTGTACTGTCGGGAATTAACCGAACCATGAACCAGTACAACAATTCTTAGGAAGGATTTTTTAGAGGGATTTAAATTGATATACCCCAGAATCTGAGGTATTCCCTTCGCTATCCAACGTTTTTACACTCCAATAATATACCGTATCTGCCGCAACTGTAACGTTGACGTCCGTGTCATTTGCAAAAGGAGAAAATATGAGTGTTTCTGGCGGATTATTCGTAGAAAAATAAACCTCATAGCTTATAATATCATTGTCCACATCCGCACCGGACCAGTTTAATTCCACTTCGTTATTGGCACTCCTTAAGACTGAAGCCCCAGATTTGGGGGCTATTATTTCTGCAGGAAAAGGGGCATAAGTGGTTTGAAATCCTGCATTATAAAAACGCCATATCTCACTTGTGGCAGTTTCCGTTACATTGGTGTTTTTTGAGGTGATAAACCAAGAATATGGAGCTCCTTTTTCCAATGGCAACTTCAAAGAAGTAGCACTGGTACTCATATTCTGACTGACATTTGTGACTAAATTTGTCACCCTTATCTGGTATGTTTCTGTAAAATCCGATGCTTGCCATTGAAATTCCACTTCGCTTGTAGAACTGGAAAGGCTTACACCTGTGGTACATTCAGAATCCTTTAAAGGAAATACCAACATACTACTTTCAGGGGCTCTTGGGGCATCCTTACCCCCACAGCCAAACAGGAACAGCAACATCATCAAAAGGGTTATATTTTTCATTTTTTAATCACTTTATAGGTTCCTTTGCTCTTCGAGGTGTCATACGTTAAGATATAAATCCCAGATGCTAGTCCGCTGAGATCCATTTGCATTTGCCTTCCGGATACCACCTGATCCACAGCTTGCACCAAGGTTCCATCCAAGCTATATATCCTTACGGTGGCACGCTCCGTTACAGCACCGAAAAACAAGGTGGCCCGATCTACCACTGGGTTGGGATATAAAACAGCATTAGCTGCCACAAACAACTCCTCCTCATACACTCCCTGACATGGAATATTGGTATACACCTTAAGGATATTGGTCCCATTTTTTAGATCTAGGGTTACTTCCGATTTTGAGGTCTGTTGGACCACACCGTTCAATTCAATGGAATAAAGCTCTGAGCCTTCCAAATCCAACATTACCTGTTTCCCATCTGTAGATATTTTGGAAAAGACGCTAAGGGGCTCTGGTTCCGCCACTACCACTTCAAAGCAATACTCTTCATAGGTTACAGTTTCAGAAGCACCTATAATGCAAACTTGGAATTTTCCTGCAGGCAACGTAGCTAAACCATAAGTAGTTGTAAAATTATCTGCCTCATTAATTCCATTACCAACTATGGTTATAGCATAATCCAATATTTGTTCGGCCGTTATATTTATGGCCCCGTCATTATTGTTTCTACATGACTCACTCTGTATTTCCACTAAGAAGTTATCTTTGGGCAATCTATAGATGGCACATCCATTGACATCAACTTCTAGCCCTTTTGGTGTACCAAGGCAAAGATCGTCTCCATCATCAAAGACGCCATCTTCGTCGGCATCAGGCCTAAAGGCTCCTTCCACACAAATATCCAGCGAAAAGGCATTCAAGGATCCTCCATCAGATGGCGCATTGTCCCTGATTTCCAGGGTCCATTCCCCGAACAAAGATTCCCCATTAAAAGAAGACAGCGACCCCAACGGCCTCACTACCCCACTAATGGCCGGATTGTTCATACAGGTGAAGGGCGATCCATCATCATCAAAAGTGGCGTTTATATTTCTTAGTGAACCACAAGAACTGGAGGTCAGAACTACTTTGGTTCCTGCAGGTGATATTAAACTAATGACCAGATCCTCCAAATAGGTGTGGGATATGTCCAAATTGATATTGACATCTGCCACAGGGAGGTCCTCAAAGAAACTTATTTTAGATGTCACTACCGGGGTTCCAACAGAAGTGATCGCCAGTGGTAGGTCATTGGCCTCAAAACTCTGGCAATTGATCTGCTTGGTCGTAAAGCTGAATGCAGGCCCAAAAGCACCTTCACCACAACTATTGCGTGGCTTTACCCTCCAATAATAAGTAGTATCCTGCACTAGGGCAGCGGGTATGTAACTATTAAAAATAACAGTCCTCGAATCAACAATATCCACAAAGGAAGCATCTGTAGCCACCTCTACGTCATAAGATTCATAGGCATCATCGTTTTGCCAGGTCAATTGTGGTGCCAGACTCACACCAACAAGTCCATCCGATGGAGAGGTTAAAGTTACATCTGGGAAAGTTGCATCATATACTTTTAAAAGGAGCCGCACTTGGCTCGATGTACCACCCGCAGACGACGCAATGACATCAATGGGATAACTACCTTCCGGGAGGCTTCCAGTATTGCTTAGGGTCAGTGAAACGGATGTATTATTTGCGGTTGCCGTAGAAGGTGAGAAATTTGTGTTCAACACCCCAGGAACACCCGATGTACTGAATGTCACCTCCTCATTAAAACCTAAATAGGTCTTATACGTAAATGGGATGACCCAGTCCAGAGGCTGGCAGGTTTCGAACTCGAGTTGGCCAAATTCCAAAACAATAGGTGATGCCTGTATGGTAAAATTGGAGCTGTTGACCGCAAAAAATATGTTGTCATGGGCTTTGACCATGATTCTGGCACTCGCCGTAGCATTGCCGGGCAAAAGAATAGGGTGTAAGCCATCATTGGGCACATCGCTTGCCAAGACAATCGGAAATGTGAGTCCGCCATTGGTGGACAACAGTATATCCACGGTATTGGCATTAACAGGTGCTGTATTGGTATTGGCCACATCCCAAGTTATATCCTGTACGGACCCTGCGTCATAAACCTCATTTGAGGCCTGTGAAGTCAGAATAAAAGGACCTGCGCTATTGACCACCTCAACCTTTACAAGTTCGGCATTTACTTGTCCGCCACCCACGGCATTATCTCTAACGGTTAATGCGAAGTTCATTTCCCTTGCTACGTCTGAAACGGTTTCCCAAGCCGAATTGATCGTGGGGTTCACCTGCGTAAGGTTGCCTTGTATCACCCTGGATAATTTCGGAAAATATCGCTTTGGGTCTGTTGTTGGCTTTAAAGATCTAAAATTGGCCCCACTGGGATTGGTTGGACCAAAGGTCACATTGGTCACCACGCCATCATCAATTTGCTCCCAAGTATAAGTAAGGACATCGGCCACATCCGCATCCGACGCTGAGCCGGTAAGCACAAAAGCGGTGGATTTAGGAATCACATAGTCACCAATGGGTGCAATGACGGGAGTCGCATTGGTCAATGGAATAATTTCCCCACAACTGGTAGTCTTCAAATATTCTATGATCTGAAAAATACTGTAATAGTGGTAGTAGTCATCCCCATTGGAGGCAACATTGTTGGCTTCGGCAATTCCTGCATACCCCATTATGGTGGATCCACTCCCAGGTTCTGCCTGTACTCCCGTACCTTCCGATTCAAAAGACCAAGTGTGGTTCGCTCCAAATTGATGCCCCAATTCATGGGCCACGAAATCGAGGTCGAATAAGTCACCTTCAGGATTTACAGCTGAAGAATAGCCACTTCCTTTTTTATTATCCTGGCACACGGCCCCAATAAAACCGGCATTACCACTATTTGAATCTTTGTGGAACAGATGTCCCACATCATAATTGGCTTCACCTATATTTGTGGTCAGGGTATTTTGCACCTGATTGTTCAAATTGCCATTATAGGGATCTGTGGCCGCATCGGTATAAATTACCAAATCATTATTGGCTATCAGTTCCAGAGTTACTCCCAAATCGGTCTCCATCACTTCATTGACCCTTGTTATGGTGGCGTTTATTGCCGCTAGCGCATCTGTCGTTGTTCCCCCATGGTACACCGTATATTCCCCTGTAGCTGAAATGGCCAATCTATATTTTCGCAATTGTTGATCATCAACCAGCTTTTGCGTGATTCCCGAACCATTCTTTTCTAGAATAGCAGCAGTATTACAAATAAACTCGGCTTTGGAGGCAGCGTTCATTTCATTGGAATAAACCACATAGTCATTTCTGTCTGATGATACCTTTTGCATAAAGGTGGTCCTGTCGCTGTCGCCATGGACAATCATACTCTGTACCCCTTTATGGGAAACACTAAAACGAATCCTATCTTCTGGATGGGTAAGACCTTGGCCCACAAAAGATTTAATCTGTGGATATTTGGCGGCCAATTCTGGGGACATTATTGATTTCTCCACCACCTTAAAACCTTCCAAATTCCCTTTTTCATTAGGAAAATACACAATTTTTGAGGGCGCACCTTGCTTTTTAGTGGGAAGCTCCCTGTAAAATTCGGTCTCCCTCAAGGAAAACATTGCTGCCTTCTCCATATCCAATTGAGGCAGGGATTTTGCAGAAACTGGCGCTCTTGAAGTCTCCCTTTCCCAGTAGTTGGTCTGTGCCGAACCGTAAAAGGAAAGAAATAATATGGTAATTGAAAAAACAAGATGTAATTTTGTATTCATCAAGAGGGTCAGTTATAGTTTCAAAAATAAGCCTTTTTATTATTTATTATTCGTGAATACAGTTCAAAGCATTTCCAAATACGACAAAAAACATCCTACGGCCATAACCATAGGTACTTTCGATGGAGTTCACATTGGTCACCGTAAGATACTGGAACGCCTCATAAATAATGCCAAATTATTGGATTTGAAATCTACGGTCCTCACTTTTTTCCCACACCCTAGGATGGTCTTGCAGCAACATGCCGATATAAAACTGTTGAACACCATAGAGGAAAAGACTAAAATTTTAAAGGAAACTGGCCTTGACAATCTCATTATCCATCCCTTTACCAAAGAATTCTCCAGGCTCTCGGCCACAGAATTTGTTCAGGATATTTTGGTCGATGCCCTTGGCACCAAAAAGATCATCATTGGATACGACCATCGCTTTGGAAGAAATAGAAATGCCAATATCACGGATTTGATCGAATTTGGCAAAACGATGGATTTTGATGTAGAGGAAATCCCAGCTCAAGAAATAGAAGATGTTTCCGTGAGCTCCACAAAAATCAGGAATGCCCTTTTGGAGGGAGATATTGAAACTGCCAATACGTATTTAGGCTATCCCTATATGCTAACAGGGACTGTCTCCAAAGGTAAAGGGCTGGGAAGGCAAATTAATTTCCCTACCGCCAACCTCCATATTCCCGAAGAATACAAGCTGATTCCTAAAAAAGGGGTTTATGTGGTAAAGAGTACCATTGCTGGGAAAACCGTGTATGGTATGATGAACATAGGGTACAACCCAACTGTCTCGGGCACAGAAAAAAGTATAGAGATCCATTTTTTCGATTTTGAAAACGATTTATACGACAAAAAATTACAGATTGATATCTTGGAGCGCATCCGGGATGAACATAAATTTGATACTTTAGAGGAACTAAAGGCCCAGCTACAGGTTGATAAACAAACTTCCCTGGCCATAATATCAAAATAGATGTGGGATACATTTCTTTTCAAAAGAATAGACAATAGCCCCTTACTCATCTTCCGTATATTTTTTGGTATCCTTATTAGTTTGGAATGTTACGGAGCCATCATCACTGGATGGGTCAAAAGAACGCTGATAGATCCACAATTCACCTTTACTTTCATTGGATTTGAATGGCTGCAGCCCTTACCGGGTATTGGTATGTACCTCTATTTTTTTGCCATGGGCACCTTGGGGATTTTTATCGCCCTTGGCTATAAGTACAGATTTAGCATCATCTCCTTTACCCTATTGTGGACTGCCGTTTATCTAATGCAGAAGACCTCTTACAACAATCATTACTATTTGTTGATTTTGATTTCCGCGATCATGATTTTTTTACCGGCTAATGCGGACTACGCTTTGGATGCCAAAATAGACCCCGGCAAGCGCACCCAAACCATGGCAGCTTATGTGAAATGGGTCATTGTATTTCAACTTTTTATCGTGTATACCTTTGCCGCCATTGCAAAAATGTACGGGGATTGGTTAGACTTTGTTTTTATTAAGGTACTGATGGCCCCTAAAGCCGATTATGCTATAATCGGTGGCCTGCTACAACAACATTGGGTTCATGTTATTATTGGAAGTGCAGGTATCCTCTTCGATTTGTTGATTGTACCAGCCCTTCTTTGGAAACCAACGAGAAAAGTGGCCTTCGTTGCTGCAATTTTCTTTCATCTCTTCAATTCCATCGTTTTTCAGATTGGTATTTTCCCCTATCTGTCCATTGCTTTTATGGTCTTTTTCTTTGATCCTAAAACCATTAGGAGCATATTCTTTAAAAAAAGAATACCACTTCAAACCGATGAAATTCAAATCCCCCAAAATAGGACGCTACTCCTTTCAGTTATGGGGATTTTTTTTCTGATACAATTGGCACTACCTATTAGGCACCATTTTATAAAGGACGATGTGCTTTGGACCGAAGAGGGCCATCGGATGAGCTGGAGAATGATGCTCAGATCCCGAACAGGAACTATTAGTTTTAAAGTGGTCAACAAAGCAGATGGAAGCTTTGAAATTGCCAGCCTTGATGATTACCTATCTAGATCCCAACAGCGTAAAATTGCAGCTTATCCAGATTTTATTTGGCAATTTGCCCAGCATTTAAAAAAAGAAGCTGCAGAAAACGGGAAGAACGTTTCGGTATATATAACCTCTAGAGTTAGCATCAATGGCAAATCGCTGAGAACATTTATTGACCCCAAGGTAGATTTGGCTGCCGAGCCTTGGCGCCATTTTTCCCATCATAGCTGGATTATGCCCGCTCCCAAGCAACTTTCCAAATAAAGAGGAGCTTATTTTAACCTTCATAAAACTTAAGCTCAAAACTCTTAAAGTAATTAAGAGTAATCCATTAAATTTGTGCCATCAAAATAAAAATCAATGTTACAGCTACAAGCTATACGTGAGAATACGGCCGGAATTGTTACCGCCCTTAAAAAGAGAAATATAGATGCGGCCCCGCTTTTAGATAACATTATCCAATTGGATGAAAAGAGGCGCGCCCTGCAAACAAAACTAGATAACACTTTGGCAGAGTCCAACAAACTGTCCAAAGAGATCGGGATGCTATTTAAAAGTGGCAAGGCACAGGAAGCCAATGCCCTTAAAGAACAGACCGCGACCTTAAAGGAGGACTCCAAACAATTTTCCGAGGATTTGACCACTACGGCAGAGGAGCTTCAGACATTGTTGTACCAAATACCAAATGTACCCCATGATTCGGTTCCTGCCGGTAGTTCGGAAGAGCACAATGAGGAAATCTTCAAGGAAGGGGATGTACCCGTATTGTCCTCTGAAGCTTTGCCCCATTGGGAACTTGCAAAAAAATATGATATCATTGATTTTGAGCTTGGCGTTAAAATCGCCGGCGCAGGATTCCCCGTTTACAAAGGTAAGGGAGCCCGATTACAAAGAGCATTGATCGCCTATTTCCTGGATAAGAATACGGAGGCGGGTTACACTGAAATACAGGTGCCCCATTTGGTAAATGAGGCTTCTGGATATGGCACGGGCCAGTTACCCGATAAAGAGGGGCAAATGTACCATGTGGGAGAGGATGATCTTTATTTGATTCCGACCGCAGAAGTACCGGTCACCAATATTTTTAGGGATGTTATATTAAATGAAAGTGAATTCCCAATCCGATATACCGGTTATACCCCTTGCTTTAGAAGAGAAGCCGGAAGTTATGGTGCCCATGTACGCGGCTTGAACCGCTTGCACCAATTTGACAAGGTGGAAATTGTAAGGGTAGAGCACCCTAGCAAATCCTATGAGGCTTTGGACGGGATGGTTGAGCACGTAAAAAATATTTTAAGGGATCTGAAACTTCCCTATAGGGTCTTAAGACTTTGTGGAGGGGATTTAGGATTTACAGCTGCATTGACTTATGACTTTGAGGTATTTTCAACGGCACAGGACAGATGGCTGGAAATAAGTTCCGTTTCCAATTTTGAGACCTATCAGGCTAACCGATTGAAGTTGCGATTTAAGGATGAAACTGGGAAGAGTCAGTTCGCTCATACCCTTAATGGTAGCTCTTTGGCGCTTCCCCGTGTCTTGGCAGGTATTTTGGAAAATTACCAGACCCCAGAAGGGATCATGATTCCGGAAGTACTACGTCCCTATACCGGTTTTGATAGGATAGATTAGCACAAGAGAGCCAAATAAACAAAAGCCCGGACACTAGTTTGGGCTTTTGTTTTGGACTCCCTTAACACCATCTTTCCATATTCTATGGTATATTTGAATAAAAATTCAAAGTGCGACTGGTTCTACTTATAATTGTTCTTTTCTTCCTTCAGAACTCCTACTCCCAGGATGATTTCTTGGCGAAGCAATATTTCAATGACGGTAGTTTTGAAAAGGCGCTGATCTATTACCAAAAACTGGCAGAGAAAAATCCGAGACGTCCAGATTTTCTGGAAGGGCTTATTGCGTCTTATCAGCAATTGGAACGCTATGAAGAAGCTGAGAAATACTTGCTTCAAAGCATCCAAAATGGCAACACCTACCCCACCCTGCTTATTGAGCTGGGCCATAATTATGACCTACAAGGCCATTCTGAATTAGCCTCGGCACAATATGAAAGGGCCTTGGAACGCATTGACGAAAACCCCAATTTCGGCTATGTCATCGGTTCCAAATTCCAACAGTATGTTTTATTGGACTATGCTTTAAAAGCATTTACCAAAGCCATGTTCTTAAACCCCAAATTGGACTATAACTTTCAAATGGCCCGCATTTACGGTGAGCAGGGCGATATTGACAAAATGTACGGTTCCTATTTGACCCTGATCAGCAATGGAAGTACCAGTAAAAGCAATATCCTGAGAAACATAGATGATTTTATTTCTTCGGACCCTTCCAATGAAAACAATATTAAACTTAAACGGATACTGCTGCAGAATGCCCAAAAAAATCCAGATATCCTTTGGAACGAACTTTTAAGCTGGCTATTCGTGCGGCAAAAACAATACAATAGTGCCTTTAATCAGGAAAAAGCAATTTACAAGAGAGACCCTGGAGGCACTTTACAGCGCCTGGCGAGTCTTGGGACCCTAGC